>CADAPW010000091.1 GCA_902789915.1 uncultured Bacteroidia bacterium
GAACTGACCTTTGGTCTTCTTCAGGATTTTCTTTCTTCTGGCTCTTGAAGCCACTGCATTGACTGATCTTGTCATTTCTTTTGATTTTTTCGTCCAGCGCCTCGCTCCTTTCGAGAACTTTTCTGCTGAGACAAATTACACATTTTGTTAATTACATGAGAAGCATTTGTTTCACGACTTTCTCGTCAGCCTTCTCAACGATGGCGGTGTGGTCGAGATTACGTTTTCTCTTCTGGCTCTTCTTGGTCAGGATGTGGCCATGATAAGCGTGCTTTCTCTTCAGATGGCCGCCGCCGGTTACTTGGAAACGCTTCTTGGCAGCGGACTTGGTCTTCATTTTAGGCATTTTACAATTAGTTTTAAGTTATTGTTCTCTATTTCTTTTTCTCGTTGGCTTTTAGCTTTTAGCCCTTAGCTGTTAGCTTGGTAGCTGCAAAGCTAATGGCTAATAGCTAACCGCTTATTTCTTCGTCGACTTAGGAGCTATCATCATCTGCATCCTCTTCCCTTCCAGCTTCGGCATCATCTCCACCTTTCCAAACTCCTCCAGCTCTTGCGCGAACTTCAGCAACATGATCTCACCCTGTTCCTTGTAAACGATGGAGCGCCCCCTGAAAAAGACTTCCACCTTCACCTTTGAACCTTCCTGCAAGAAGCGCTTGGCGTGGTTCAGCTTGAACTCGAAGTCGTGGTCATCGGTTTGGGGTCCGAGGCGGATTTCCTTGATGACGACCTTAGTGGCCTTGGCTTTCTGTTCCTTGAGGCGCTTCTTCTGGTCGAAGACGAACTTCTTGTAGTCCATCGCCTTGCAGACCGGCGGGTTGGCATCGGGCTGGATCTCAACGAGGTCGACACCCAATTCTTCTACGATTCTCAAGGCCTCGCGTAAGGGATAGATGTTGGGTTCTACGCCCTCACCCACCAAACGCACCATCGGGGCTTTCACCTCTTCATTAATGCGGTGGTTGAATCCGTCCTTGTCTTTGTTCGGCCTCTGACCGGGTCTTCCCTTTTGTGGAATCTGTGCTATAGTTTTAGTCTCCTATATTAAGTTGATATTCAGTTGATTGTTATCTCTTGTTTTGTTCTTCCTCAACTTGCTTTCTGATCATAGCGGCGAAGTCGTCGGTCGGCATCGTGCCCAAGTCCACTTGACCATGCTTACGCACAGAGACTTGATTTTCAGCCGCTTCCTTCTCGCCCACGATGAGCATGTAAGGATATTTCTTCATTTCGGCGTCACGGATCTTACGACCGATTTTCTCGTTACGCTCGTCAATGAGGGCACGAATATCGGACTTTTTCAGATACGATTGCAAATTTTTCGCAAAATCGAGGTATTTTTCGCTGACCGGGAGGATAATCACCTGGTCGGGAGCCAGCCACAGCGGGAACTCGCCGGCGCAGTGCTCAAGCAACACGGCCACGAAACGCTCCATGGAGCCGAAGGGGGCGCGGTGCACCATCACGGGACGATGTTTCTCATTGTCGGCGCCGATGTAAGTCAGGTCGAAACGCTCGGGCAGGTTGTAGTCCACCTGAATCGTACCTAACTGCCACTTGCGGCCAAGGGCGTCCTTCACCATGAAGTCGAGCTTGGGACCGTAGAAAGCGGCCTCACCGTATTCCACATGGGCGGGCAGACCCTTCTCGGCGCAGGCCTCCTGAATGGCGGCCTCAGCCTTGGCCCAGTTTTCGTCCGTACCCACATACTTCTCGTGGTCGTTGGGGTCGCGGAGCGATATTTGTGCTTCAAAGTTCTTGAAATCAAGGGCCTTGAAGATGATTTCGATGATTTCCATCACGCGGATGAACTCTTCCTTCACCTGGTCGGGACGGCAGAAGATGTGGGCATCGTCCTGGGTGAACGAACGCACACGGGTCAAGCCGTGCAACTCACCGCTTTGCTCATAACGGTACACCGTGCCGAACTCAGCGCAGCGGAACGGCAGGTCCTTGTAGGAACGCGGCTTCCACTTGAAGATCATGCAGTGGTGAGGGCAGTTCATCGGCTTCAGCAGGTACTCCTCGCCTTCCTCGGGCGTGGTGATCGGGCGGAAGCTGTCTTCACCGTAGTGATCCCAGTGACCCGAAGTCACATAGAGTTGCTTGCCACCGATATGAGGCGTGATGACTTGTTCATAACCATACTCCTTCTGAATCTTGGTCAGGTACTCTTGCAGGCGCAGGCGCAACTCAGTGCCTTTGGGCAACCAGATCGGCAGACCTTTACCCACGGTGTCGCTGAACATGAAGAGCTCCAACTCACGGCCCAACTTGCGGTGGTCGCGCTTCTTGGCTTCTTCGAGCAGCACAAGGTACTCTTCGAGTTCCTTCTGTTTCGGGAAAGTGATGCCATAGACGCGGGTGAGTTGCTTACGCTTCTCGTCGCCACGCCAGTAAGCACCGGCCAACGAAGTCAGCTTCACAGCCTTGATGAAGCCTGTGTTCGGGATATGGGGACCACGGCAGAGGTCGGTGAAGGCACCACATTTATAATAGGTGATGGTACCGTCTTCCAGCTCGCTGATCAGTTCTTCCTTGTATTCGTCGCCTTTCTCGGTGAAATACTTCAGTGCCTCAGCCTTGCTCACGTCAACGCGCTCGAAGGTCTGCTTCTCGCGGGCCAGCTCAAGCATCTTCTTCTCGATGGCGACAAGGTCAGCCTCGGTCAGCGTGATGTCACCCGTGTCGATGTCGTAATAGAAACCAGCATCCACGGCGGGGCCGATGCCGAACTTCACACCTTTATATAATGCTTCAATAGCCTCGGCCATAAGGTGTGCCGACGAGTGCCAGAAGGTAGCCTTACCCTCGGGGTCGTCCCAAGTGAAGAGTTGGATGGTGGCGTCCTCGTTGACGGGGCGCATGGCATCCCACATCTTGCCGTTCACTTTGGCTGACAGCACGTTACGCGCCAAACCCTCGCTCAGGCTCTTGGCGATTTCCAACGGTGTGACACCGGCTTCAAATTGTCTGACACTATTGTCAGGGAAGGTTATGTTTATCATAAAAACAGGTCTTTTTAAAAGCGGCTGCAAAAGTACAAATTTTTCTCATACAAAACGCACATTATTAACCTTTAATCACATTTTTTTCTTCTTATTTATAAATTATGCTATTTTTGCGGCAAAATTTATTCCTATGAAGAAACTATCTTTCGCATTTCTGCTACTATTCGCCACTATTTCACAGGCTTTCTCGCAAGCCGTCACAATCAATGAAGAAACGGCCTACAAAACCGCAAAAGCCTTTGCCAATTCACATCAAACCTTTAAAGGTCAGGATTTGACCTTGGTTTCAGCCGATGATGTTTACATTTATAACATTGGAACACAAGGCTTTGTCATCATATCAAACAACACCGTGCTTCCGCCCGTTTTGGGCTGGTCCAACCAAGGCACCTTCCCCGACATGGCCGATGCTCCCGGGAATTTCCGCTTTTGGATGGGACGCTATAATGAAATGATTGACTTCGCCCTTGCCAACGGCATCACACCCGAGGCGAAAATCCAACAACAATGGGACGAAGCCGCGCAAGGCGTTTTCGGCACCAGGAGCACCCAAATGGTGGATCCATTGGTCGAAACGCGTTGGAACCAAGACTGCTTCTACAACGCCCTCTGCCCCTCGACAGGTGGCGGCTGGTGGGGCGGCGGTCCCTGCGGACATGCCTACGCGGGCTGCGTGGCTACTGCCATGGGACAAGTGATGAAATACTGGAACCACCCCGAACATGGCTTTGGCTCACACAGTTACGTCCACAGCGAATACGGCACGCAAAGCGCCGACTTCGGCAACACCACCTACCAATGGAGCCAGATGCCCAATGAACTCTGGTACGAAAACAATGCCATAGCGACATTGCTGTATCATTGTGGCGTGAGCGTCAACATGAACTACTCTCCTAGCGGCAGCGGTGCCTATTCCCCCGATGTCGAGACCGCCCTGCGCACTTATTTCGGCTACTGTGGCGCCAAATACATCAGCAAGGGCAGCTACCAGGAAGACGCGTGGATTAACATGCTGAAGTCCGAACTCGACCGCTCCCACCCCATCTACTATTCCGGTGCCCACGACAACAGCGGCCACGCCTTCGTGTGCGACGGCTACGACAACGACGACCTCATGCACTTCAACTTCGGCTGGAGCGGCAGCGGCGATGGCTTCTACAGCACCTACGATGTGAATGGCTACAACGAAAGCCAAGCCGTTGTGATTCATATCTATCCAGCTGTGATTCAAGCCGATGCCAATGGGATTATCTACGTCACCACCGACGGTCAGGGCGACGGCTCTTCATGGGAGAATGCCACCAACAAACTTGAACTAGCCACGGCCTTCTCCAAAGGAAACGGCATCAAAGTGTGGGTGAAAAAAGGCACATACTATGGCGACGTCGCCAACTCCGAAGGTGCCTTCTACATCTCGGAAGGCAACCGCGTCTATGGTGGGTTTTATGGTGATGAGGCCCCCGACTTCGACCTCTCGTTGCGTGACTTCACCAAAAACACCACCATCCTCGACGGTCAAAACCAACGCCGCGTGCTGCTGCTCGACAAGGTGCTCACCTCATCCACGGCCGCCATCTGGGACGGCTTCACCCTCAAAAACGGTAACGCTGGCAGCGGTGCCGGTGCCTACTTGAACAACTACGTCACGCTGGCGAACTGCACCATAGAGCAAAACACCGCTTCCATGTATGGGGGCGGCGTTTACATCAACTCGACAGGTGGCACCGCTCATATCAACCTGAATTACTGTGACATCAAGGGCAACAACGCTTCGATGGGCGGTGGCATCTGCGACAGGCTCGGAGCCAACTACACCAACTGCCGCATCAGCAACAATATCGCCTCGACCAAAGGCGGCGGCATATACCTTTATAATAACACGGAGCCTGTCTTCAAGAATTGTATTTTCAACAACAACACCGCCAAAAACGCCGGTGCCATGTACGCCAGAGGCAGATTCACCGCCTACAACTGCGACATCGTGATGAACCTCGCCACCGAAAATGTGGGCGGCATCTTCAACGAAGATCACCACAACAAATACTACAACTGTATCCTTTGGGGCAACATGGCCAATGGCCAGCCTAACCAAGCGGTTGGCACCAGCGACTACGAGTATTGTGCCGCGCAAGGCGGTGTCATCGGCACCGAAATCATCAATTTGCCTGCCGACAACAATGGACAAGAGCCAGGTGTCTATGTCCGCTTCACCACGCCCGCCCAAGGCGCAGGAGCCGACTACCACAATGCGGACTGGAGCTTGCAACCGAGAAGCATTTGCCTCAATGCAGGCAAGCCCGACACCACGGGATTGGGCGACACCGACATCGCCGGTAACCCACGCATACAAAAAGGCCGCGTGGAGATTGGTGCTTACGAAAGCTGCGCCTCGCTTACCTTAATTGAAGATGTGCTTTACGAAAGTGACTTCCCTTATTGGTTCTTTAGCAGTCCTTTGACCGAGCTTGGCTACTACACCCACGTCATTGATGGACAAGAATGCGACAGCGTCGTCGGCCTCACTTTGATGGTTTTGGAGGGTGTGGAAGAATCTAACGAGACCGCCCTTCAAGTTTGGCCCAATCCCACGACGGGACTCCTTAACCTTGCCTCGCAAGACATAGAGAAAGTCGAAGTCATCAACATGTTGGGGCAAATCGTCCTTCAAGCCGAAAAAGCCGATACCATCAACCTTGAGCGCCTCGAAAACGGCGTCTATTTCTTGGGCGTCAGCGACAAGAATGGAAAGAAGAGTGTTATTAAAATTATAAAGGAATAAGCCATGGCAAAAGCCTATTTTTCAGCAGGTTGCTTTTGGGGCGTTGAATATTACTTCAAGCGCCTCAAAGGCGTGACGAAGACCGTCGTCGGCTTCATGGGCGGCGAACTTGAAAACCCGAGCTACAAACAAGTGAAAACCGGAACGACGGGGCATTTGGAGACCATCGAAGTGGAATACGACCCCGAACAGGTCACTTACGAAGCCTTGGTGCGTTATTTCTTCGAAATCCACGACTTTGAGCAAGTTGACGGGCAAGGCATCGACATCGGCACACAGTACCTTTCCGCCATTTGGTTCAGCAACACCACGGAGCGCGACACGGCCATCAAAGTCTTTGGCGAACTGATGCAAATGGGCTATCATCCCGCCACGCAAATCCGCCAAGCCATGATCTTCTACCCTGCCGAGGACTACCACCAAGACTATCTGGACCAGCGTGATGAGACTCCAGAATGCCACGTTTGGCGAAAGGTGTTTTTATAGACAACGCTTACCCCACCCTTACCCAAGGGTTAGACTAGGCTTAGTCTTGGGTTAGTCTTGGCTTAGTCTTGGGTTAGTCTTGGGTTACCCAACCCTTAAACCACCCTTCGGCCACCTTCAACCCATGCCGCGAGATTTGTTTTCCCAAAAAGAAATCCCCATTTTTGCTTTGCGCAATGGTTTTTTGATTACCTTTGCACATCATTATTCCAATAAACTATCAATTATGGCAAAAAACATCGAAGAAATCAAAGCCGCATTAGCCGAATACGGCATCACCGGTGCAAAGGAGATTTACTATAACCCGAGCTACGAGCAGCTCTTTAAGGACGAGATGAACCCCGCCCTGACGGGATACGACAAAGGCGTGCTGACCGAACTCGACGCCGTCAACGTGATGACGGGCATCTACACCGGCCGTTCGCCCAAAGACAAATACATCGTCATGGACGCCAAGTCGAAGGACACCGTGTGGTGGACCACCGAAGGCTACAAGAACGACAACCACCCGATGAGCGAAGCGGTGTGGGCACAGGTGAAAGACCTCGCCAAGAAACAGCTCAGCGGCAAGAACCTCTACGTGGTCGATGCCTTCTGCGGCGCCAACAAGGACACCCGCATGGCCGTCCGCTTCATCATGGAGGTGGCATGGCAGGCCCATTTCGTGCTCAACATGTTCATCAAGCCCACGGCTGAGGAACTCGCCGACTTCAAGCCCAACTTCACTGTCTACACTGCCTCGAAGGCCAAGGTCGACAACTACAAGGAACTCGGCCTCAACAGCGACACCTGCGTGGCCTTCAATGTGAGCAGCCGCGAACAAGTCATCCTCAACACCTGGTACGGTGGCGAGATGAAGAAAGGCATGTTCTCGATGATGAACTATTACCTGCCGCTGCAAGGCATCGCTGCCATGCACTGCTCCGCCAACACCGACATGAAGGGCGAGAACACCGCCATCTTCTTCGGCTTGAGTGGCACTGGCAAGACCACCCTCTCCACCGACCCGAAGCGTCTGCTCATCGGCGACGACGAACACGGCTGGGACGATGAAGGCGTCTTCAACTTCGAAGGCGGCTGCTATGCCAAGGTCATCAACCTCGACAAGGAAAGCGAGCCTGACATCTACAACGCCATCAAGCGCAACGCCCTGTTGGAGAACGTCACCGTCGATGCCAATGGCAAGATCGACTTCAAGGACAAGAGCGTGACCGAGAACACCCGCGTCTCCTACCCCATCGAGCACATCGAGAAGATCGTGAAGAACGTGCGTCCCATCTCGGCTGGTCCCGCCGCCAAAAACGTCATTTTCCTCAGTGCCGACGCCTTTGGCGTGTTGCCTCCTGTCAGCATCCTGACGCCCGAACAGTGCAAGTACTACTTCCTGAGCGGCTTCACCGCCAAGTTGGCTGGCACCGAGCGCGGCATCACCGAGCCTACACCAACCTTCAGCGCCTGCTTCGGCCAAGCCTTCCTTGAGCTGCACCCGACCAAATACGCCGAGGAACTGGTGAAGCGTATGGAACAGAGCGGTGCCAAGGCTTACTTGGTAAACACCGGCTGGAACGGCACGGGCAAGCGCATCAGCATCCGTGACACGCGTGGCATCATCGACGCCATCCTCGACGGCAGCATCGAGAAGGCCCCGACCAAGATGATCCCCTACTTCAACTTCGAAGTGCCGACCGCATTGCCAGGCGTCGACCCGAACATCCTCGACCCGCGCGACACCTACACCGAAAAGAAATCGTGGGATGACAAGGCCAAAGACCTCTCCTCACGCTTCATCAAGAACTTCGAGAAGTTCACGACGAACGACGCTGGCAAGGCACTTGTGGCTGCTGGTCCGAAATTGTAAAATGGCATCAATGCAAAAAAAAATAGCGAGCCGATTGGCTCGCTATTTTTTTGCATTGTGAATAACTTATTTCACCACGACGCGCTGCACGCCGACACCATTCTCGGTAGCCACGCGCACCATGTACACGCCAGCGCCATACTGGCTCATGTCGAGGCTTTGGATGCTGCCGTCAACATCGACATCATACACCACCTGACCAATGGTGTTCAACACGGTGATGTGGTTCATGCCATTGGCTTGGACCGTCACAAAGTTCGAAGTGGGATTGGGATACACGTTCACTTCTTGAGTGTTTTCGCCAATCACGTCCACACCATCGACGAAAGCCCAGGTCATCCAGGTCCAGCCACTGCCACCGACAGTAGCCAAGTCCAACCAACCATAACCTTCAACGAAAATCCAACGATCGTTGGGATTCTCGAGGACATCAGTCATAGCGATGGCAGGATATTGAACCGAGCCGTCCTGATAGTACATCACCCAAATGTTCTCGTCACCAGTAACTTCGACGGGGGTATCCAGCACAATAGTCACGTAACCAGCGGTCTCCTCCGTTCCCGCAATTTCAAAAGTCTGAGAGCTCATCAAAGTACCGGCTCCAGAATCGCCGCCCACATAGATGCGCACCTCATAGGTACCAGCGAACTGGGCATCACCGCCGTCTAAATAAAGGGCAGCAGTAATGGTGCCGCCTGCAAATTCAGCAAGCATAGAGGCTGGGAACATGGAACCCCATGCAAAGCCCATGCCAATACCAATCGCCTATTTCATCAGGAACATAGGTCAGCAAGGCAAAGTCAGTGACATCCTTGTCGTTGGACATCATAGTGGAAATGCCAGAAAACGATTGAACACGGATTCCGTCAACCGTGTTTTGTGCCTGAGCAACACCCATAAAGGCGAAGCAGCACACCATCATCAATGAAAGTAAACTTTTCTTCATAGTGATTTGTTTTTAAGGATTGTATTAAATGAATTAGTTATTGTATTCACGATAATTCAAGCTGCAAAGATAGTCAAGATTTGAATACAAAAGGAAAATCGTGAGATTTTTATTGTCATCTCGCTATTTTTCACGATATTTGCAGCCCAAACCACAACATGGCATGTTTTTTGCCACAAATGGTTCGCGCAGCCCAAAAGGCCGCCACTCTTATTGAAACACATATTATTAATTAAACAATTAAACAAAATGAAAAACACGAAGAAACTTCTTACCCCAATGTTTTTGGTCCTTATCGGACTGGCAACGCTGTCGTTCATGGCCAAAGAGGCTATCACGCTGAGACTGCATCCCGAAGCCGGCAAGAGCTACACCGTCAATTCAAAAGCCACCTCAATGAGCCTGATGGAAGTGCAAGGCCAAACCATAAACATGACGCAAACCATGGAAACCAACCAATCCTTCACCGTCAAGGAAGCCACCGACACGCAAAGCGTTATCGAATCACAAATTGAATCCATGAAGATGAGCATCTCACAAATGGGCATGAAGTTCGAGTATGACTCCGAGCACCCTGAGAAGACCAGCCCGATGATTGCCGACCAAACGAAAGAGTTTGAGAAGTCCATCAAGAAGCCTGCCGATCTTACATACGACGCCATGGGTAACATGATTTCCGAAAAGGAAGAAGAATCCATGAACTCTCTTGGCAATGTCATCATCAAGATGCCCGAAGAGCCTATCAGCGTGGGCAGCACCTGGACCACCAGCAACACCCAAGGCGTTAGTGGCATGGAATTCACCGTCGAGTTCACCTACACTGTCACCTCCATCAGCAAGAAAAGCATCGAGGTCAGCTTCAAGGGCAACATCCTGAAGAACAACGACAACATCACCGGCACCTACAACGGCACGGCCAGCATCAACCCTGCCACTGGCCTTCTCATGAAGAGCAACACCAAGAGCAACATTTCCATGACCATCTCACAGCAAGGCTTAACCATCCCGATGACCGTCAATGGAAACAGCACCGTTACCGTTGCCGAGAAATAAAAACACTGTTTACTGACAACAAAAAAAAGCCAGCGGAGTTCCGCTGGCTTTTTTGTGCCTATAAGAGGCTGTGTCTTTAAGCATTGAGCATCACCGGCATGAGGAGCATCAGCAGATCCTCTGCCTCGTTCTCGTTGTCGACGGGAGTGAGGATGCCTGCACGGTTGGGTGCCGACATCTCCAGCTTCACCTCGTTGGAGTCGAAGTTGCCCAGCATCTCTTGGAAGAAGCGTGAATTGAAACCGATTTCCATGTCGTCGCCCATGTAGCTACAAGCCAGGCGTTCCTTGGCTTCGTTGTAGAAATCGATATCCTCTGCTGTCAGCATGATTTCCTGACCCGTGATGCGGAAACGCACCTGGTGCGTGGCCTTGCTTGAGAACACTGCCACACGGCGGATGGCCGAGAGGAAGGTCTGGCGGTCGATAGTCAGCTGGTTGGGGTTGTTCTTCGGGATGACCGCTTCATAATTCGGGTAACGGCCTTCGAGGAGACGGCAAATCAGCACATAGTCGCCAAACACGAATGAAGCATTGGTCTTGTTGAACTCGATGCGAACAAGCTCATCGGCGAGACCAGTCAAAATGTTCTTCAGCTGGTTGATAGGTTTTTTCGGCATGATGAACGAAGCCACCACATCCGACTTGACATCCATCCTTCTGTAACGCACCAGCTTATGGGCATCAGTGGCGACGAAGGTGAGGTAGTTCTCCGTCATCTCCATGAACACGCCCGACATAATGGGACGAATTTCGTCAACACCAGTGGCGAAAACAGTCTTTTCAAAGCCACGAGCCAGCACGTCGGCGGGAATCTCCCACACCGAAGTGTCTGCCATCACGGGCAGCTGCGGGAACTCGTCGCTCTTGTGGCCAGCGAGTTTGTAGCGTCCTTCTCCAGCGATAAGCTCAACAGCCAAAGTGTTGTTGTCCACGTTAATGGTAATCGGCACATCGGGGAAGTTCTTCATGATTTCGAGCAAGAGGCGGGCAGGAATCGTCACCTCACCAGTGCCTTCCACCATGTCGGGCACCATGCTCACCGACATCGTCACATCAAGGTCGGAAGTCGTGATTTTCAGTTCGTTTTCAGTCAACTGGAACAAGAAATCATCCAAAATCGGCAGGGTGTTCTTCGTGCCGATAACACCGCTTAAGGCCTGGAGATTCTTCAATAGCTTAAGACTTGATACTATGAATTTCATATCGTTAGGTATTTATTTATCTTTCTATTTCGAAGGTGTAAAATTACAAATAATTGCGATACGAAGGCTTTTTTTGACGAAAAAACTTCATTTTTTAAAACCCGCCCACGTTAAAACCCGCATATTTCAGACGATTCAGGTAGTCCAGCATCGACTCGTAAGGCACCGCCACATATTGGAAGAAGTTGTCGCCTTTCTTCACCGTGCGGCTCTTCTCCTTCGTGTCGTACATCCTCTGGTTGATGTCGGAATAGGTGCAATGCACTTGCATCTGGCCGTCACCGCAGTTGTAATTGATAAAGGTCATGAACATGTCGTTCTGGAAGAAATACGTGATGTTGCCGAGACGGTGGTCGAACACCACAAAGCCGTCCACATACTTGTTCACAATGTGCTTGCCGAA
>CADAPW010000092.1 GCA_902789915.1 uncultured Bacteroidia bacterium
ACGGCCCTTCGACAGGCTCAGGGACCTTGTCCCGAAGTCCCGCGTCCCGAAGTCAATAAACAAACCAATGAAAAGAATAGCCGTATTCCCCGGTTCCTTTGACCCCATCACCTTGGGGCACCGTTCCATCGTACTTCGCGCCCTCCCCATGTTCGACGAAATCTATGTCGCTGTGGGCATCAACATGGAAAAGCGTTCCACCTTTGACTTGCAAGACCGTATCAAATGGTGCGAAGCCGTCTTTGCCGACTACCCGAATGTGAAAGTGGAGAGCTATGAAGGCCTCACTGCCGACTTCTGCAAGAAAGTGGGTGCCAACACCATCATCCGCGGCCTGCGCTGCGGCAGCGACTTCGAATACGAGAACATGATCGGCCACGCCAACAAACGCCTGCACCCCGAGCTGGAGACCATCTTTCTGCTCACTGAGAGCGAGCTGGTGGGCGTGTCGTCAAGCGTCGTCCGCGACATCTACAAGAACGGCGGCGACACCTCCAAGTTCCTGCCAGCGGAAGTCGTATTGCCAGATAAATAAAGCGCTTTTTTGAGGGCTTGTCATACCGAACGGGGCAGCCTATAGATACACGCCCTCCTTCGTCGGTCGGTATGACATAGGCTGCGGAGTGAGTGTATCTATGCCTTCAAAAAGACTATCTCAGCAATAATCACTTTGTTTTTTCGTTCTAATCACATGAAACGAGGTATTATCACTCTTTTTTTATCCTTGCTCCCAAAATGTGACCATCACGGGGCGTAGCAACAAGACCAATGCCTTGATGCGGCTCTTCGCCTACGAAGACCTCGTCAACGAAACAGGCATCCTACTCGACCAAAACCAAAGCGACGCCAAAGGACATTTCATCCTCGAAGGCAAGGTGGATGAGACTCTTCCTGCCCGCATCTATGTCGGCTTGGACTATGTCGACCTCATCCTCACACCTAATGCCAGCTACGAAATAGAAATCATCGTGCCCGAGCAAAAGGAAAACGTCTCTTTTTTCGAAAAAGAGCTACCCACCATCCGCGTGAAGCGGGCCACCGACAAAGGCATCTACAGGCAGATTATCTATTCCGAAGCCATCATCAATAGCTACATGACGGAGCACTTCAACCAGATCTACCGTGGCCGGCAGGTGCGCTACATCGACTCCATACAAAACGCCATCAGTCGCGAGGTGCCCGACATCAAAAACGACTATGTGAAAGACCACAACCGCTATAAAATCGCCGCAATCAAGCTGGGTATCAGCAGCGACGGTGGCAAACGCATCATCAAGGAGTACTACGACGGTCAGCCCGTGCTCTACACCCAAAGCGCCTACATCGACCTATTCAAGGAGCTATTTGAAGGTTACTTCAACAGCGCATCATACGACAGTCACTTGGTCAACGAGGCTTTCATGGAAGGCCCTGCAGCACTCAAGAAATACCTGGACACCGACCCGCTGATGGCGAACAACCCACGCTTGGGAGAGCTTATCACCATCTACAACCTTCAGAAACTATGCCATGGCGACCGCAACACAAGCCGCCTCGCCAAGGAACACTTGAGCCATATCAAGGCGCAGACCCAATATGCCGAGCACAAGACCATCATCAGCAACATCTTCGTGAAGCTAGAGCGCCTCGCCCCTGGCACCGACGCCCCTGCATTCACCTTGAAAGACAGCGACGGTAAGGATGTCAGTCTGTCGGACTACAAGGAGGGCCTGGTGCTGTTGCAGTTCGTCAACGGCATGTCGCCCGTCAGCGAGCATCAGTTTTCCGAACTACGGAGCCTGCACCGCCAGTGGCAGGACTCGGTACAAATCCTCACCATCGCCACGCACGACAAGATGGACTTTTACGAACAGCAGTTCACAGAGAAAAAACAAGACTGGCCCCTCCTCGACCTCGGCGACAACATCCTGCTTTTGGAAGCCTACAATGTCCGCACCTTCCCCGAGTACATCCTCATCAAGCGCAACAACAAGATTGGCGAGGCGCCGGCACCAAGCCCAGAGAGGAGAGGTATTTAGGCGAGCGTGTGACGAAAATGTACGGCAAGTAAATCTTCAAAAATAGAAAAAGTCCCTTTTTCACCCCTTAACATTATGGAATAATTCCCTTTTTTAGGCTGAATTTTTCGGAAAAAGTCCCTTTTTTTGAACTAAAAATTATGGAAAAAATCCCTTTTTTAGGCAAAAAATTTCGGAAAAAGTCCCTTTTTGTTGCAGGAATGAATTGATTTATATATTTTTGCAGCAAAATAAATAATTATGCTATATAGGAAGTTTGAAAAGCACATTGAAGAATTCTTCCGCAAGGAGCCAAACAAGATTCTTTTGGTGAACGGTGCCCGACAGATTGGCAAGTCGTATCTCATCCGATATGTCGGCCAAAAACTATTCAAGAACTACATTGAAATCAATCTCAAGGAAGACAAGGAAAGCCTGGGAGTTTTTGCCAACGTAAAAAGCACCAATGATTTTTACATTCAGTTGGGTGCCATTGCCGGTAACCGTCTCGGCACCAAGGAAAACACTTTGGTCTTTTTGGACGAGATCCAGAGCTATCCCCATTTGATGACGATGTTGAAGTTTTTGAACCAAGAGGAACGATACACATACGTGGCCAGCGGCTCGCAGTTGGGTGTAGCCTTATCGGAGACTGCATCAGTGCCTATCGGAAGTGTCGAGATTGAAGAGATGTATCCTCTTGACTTCGAAGAGTTTTTATTAGCCATGGGTTGTGGGCAAGAAACCATTGAGAGCATAAGGGAAAAGTTCCTTGCAGGTGAGGCATTGAACGAATCCTTGCACAACTACATGATGCAGCAATTCAAAACCTATCTGTTGGTGGGAGGATTGCCTGAAGCCATCAACAAATTCTTGGAAAACAGGAACATGACCCATGTGAGAAAGGTGCATCGCAACATCCATAATCTTTATAGAATCGACGCCTCACAATACGACGAGGAGAAGAAGTTGCTTATCCGAAAGATTTACGACATGATCCCGTCCAACATGGAGAACAAGAAAAAGCGGATCATTGTGAAGCATGTAGAAGACACCAAAAGCCACAAGCAGTTCAGCGATTATGCCAACGAGTTCGAGTACCTGACCAATTCTGGCATTGCCCTTGGGGTGCAAGCCGTCAGCAATCCCAAATTCCCATTGTTGGAATCGGAAAGCAAAAACTTGCTCAAGCTATATATAAATGATGTCGGCTTGCTGACGAGCATCCTATACGGCCTCAACATCAATGCCGTACTACGAGATGAGAAAAGCATCAACCTTGGATCAGTGTATGAAACTGTGGTGGCGCAGGAACTTCACGCCCACGGCTTTCCGCTGCATTACTACGACAACAAGCAAAAGGGCGAAGTGGATTTTCTGGTTGACGACTACGAGCATCTGACCGTGCTGCCCATCGAAGTGAAGTCAGGGAAGAACTACACCGTTCACAGTGCCCTCAATAATTTCATGAACACGCCCGACTACCACATCCAAAAGGCCGTAGTATTGAACAATGAACGGGAAGTCTCTGTAAAAAACGGGATTACTTACCTGCCTGTTTATTATTGTATGTTTTATCAGAGGGATTATGTGCGTGATGAAGGAGCGTTGATTGTACCGGAGATAAGGTTGGGAAACTAAAAAGCACTTGTTACACTTCTATTCCATAGCTAAAACAGTAGAATTTTGACGGTTTTAGCCACGGAATCCGAAATTTTTGTATTTTTGCTGCAGTTCTTATGGCGGATTTTTGTCGCCAACATAAAGGAACACGAAGCGTTATGCTCGTCTTGTGCTTGGAAACGTGAGAAACTTCCAGAATAATAATACAAGAGGGTGTAATAGGTTCGCGCTTTTAGCGTGGGCTGATTATTACATTCTGCATTTTAAGGTAATTCTCACGACCTCCAGTTTAAGATTGTGGTGTATCAGTGCCACGCTTCTTTTGTTGCAAAAGTCCTTTGAGGTGCTGGAAAGTAATTAAAAGTTGCGCCCGATGACATATACAGAGTAAATGCTATGAAAAGACTATTGGTTGTGTTCTTTTTGGCTTTGATGACGCCATCTTTCTCGCAAATTTATGACCGTGTGGGTAGTTATCATGACGGACTTGCTTTAGCCAGTGGATACACTAGCGCTAACGGCTATTCAAAGAAGTACGGCTATGTTAACGAATACAATAAGTTGGTCATCCCTTTGAAGTATGAACATGCCAATGACTTCTCTGGAGGGACTGCCATAGTGGGAATGGGTATAAAATATGGCGTGATCAACAGGAATGACCAGACGGTCATACCCATCAAGTACGATGGTGTCGCAAGATTTGTCGCTGGCGACGGGACCATGCTGTTTGTTGTGCGTGTCAACGATGAATTGGGCTGTATGGATAAGAATGGCAAATTGATGATACCTTTAGGGTACTCGTGTTATTCACCTGTGGGTGTCGATGCGAACTTCTTGGCAAATAGGACCCAATACATTGCAATGCAAACAGGCTCCTACCCGAATGAGAAATGGTATTTGTTCGATCCCCACAATGGCAAACCTGTTCTTCCACAAGGAGGTTATTTGAGGGCAAACTTCGATCGTTTTGCCATAAAGGAGGGAGAATGGTACCGTGGGCCGTCTTCCATTTCTCCCATTAACAACTATGAAATTGACGGGAAAATTGGATTGTATGATTTTGTCAATGGAAGGGTGCTTGTCGGCCCCACCTACAGCACCATTGAAGCTAGAAGCAGCGGCAAATATTTCATCGTCGGAGATGGGACGCATAAAGGTGTGATGGACAATACAGGAAAAATGATCATTCCCATGGAATACGAATCCATCTCTTTCGGCACCGACAATAAGTTTTTATCGATAGAAGTGAAAAAAGACGGCAAGATCGGCTATTACGACGGAGAGGGCAACGTGTTGACTCCTCTGGGTACTGTAGAGCAATCGGTGGGGCATGATTATCAATTATTGTCGTACAATGGAAAGTATGGGTTGAAGAAATACAGCAAATGGCTATTATTCATGGATTATGATACGATTTTTTTCGGAGGGAATGCCGTCAGTATGAAGAAGGATGGAAAATATGGATTGGTGACGCTCATGTCGCTGGAAGAGAAGATGCCCAATTGGACGGAGTTGCTTCACTTTGACGATGTTATCTTCGTTGAAAAATATGGCTATCTTATCAAAAAGGATGGAAAATGGGGAGTGAATTCCGAGAATCCGCCTTTCCAGTTCGACTCCATTGTCTGCGATAACAACGGCTTTTTGGTGAAGCAATCCGGCAAATGGGGAATCTGCCCCGACTACAGGGACAAGGGAAAGACGGTCGTCTGTTACGACTCGAAACCGGTGTACCTGGCAAGTGACTTTTTCAGTGGATGTGTCCTTTATCATGTGATGAAAAATGGGAATGCTGGAATTGTCACGAAAGAAAACAATGCGGTCGTGCCATGTGAATATGACGATGTCATGTATTTGGACTTCAAAAATACCGGGGGTAATTTCTTCCGGGCTCACTTTGCGTTGAAGCAAAACGGGAAATGGGCGTTGTGCGAAGACGTCTTTGCTGAACGTCCGAATGAAATACCCAAGCTGAATGTGTCGGAATTCGATTTTGATGAGATCCTTAAGGGGAGCAACAATATTTACCCGATGAGGATCGGCGAGAAATGGGGATATGTTTATTGGGGAAACGATGGCAGAGGACGAAGGGTGGCGATAAGGATCAAGCCTAAGTATGATGCCGTCGGCAGCTTCATCGACAAAAAAGCTTTGGTTAAACAAGGGAATAAGGAGTTTTATATTGATAGAGATGGCAAAAAAGTGAAATAGCATTCAGAATTGTCTTATTAAAAAGAAAAACCCATTGAGAATCAGTGGGGTTTTCTTTTGGGTTTGTAGAGATGGATGGAGACATAACCTCGTCTAAACAAAGAACTTTGTAAAATTATTTTTCGCTTAAAACAGCATTTTTCGTAAAATGTTTGCCACCCACCACTGTTTTCTCAAATTGCTTCTCTTAAAATCACTGCCTTTTTGACACAATTCCCCATCAATTCACGGAAAAACCGTAACTTTGCACGCTTTTTGACCAAAAGCAAACGTTTTAACTGTAAACTATTAACTTTTTAACTATAAATTGATACAATGGGATTTCTAAAGAAACTCTTCGGCGACAAGGCCTCACGCGACAACAAGGCCCTGCAGCCCATACTCCAAAAGACCCTCAAGGCTTACGACGAAATCGTGAAACTCGACATCGACAGCCTGAAGGCCGAAGCCAACCCCGACATGGAACCCGACGAGAAGGAGAAACTCTACAACCAAATCGACAAACTCGAAAAACAAGAGCTTGACCACATCGAGGAGGCGTTGAACGAGATCCTGCCCGAGGCATTCTCCGTGGTGAAGGCCGCTGCCAAATACTTCTGCGAGCATGAAACCGTGGAGGTGACCGCCACCGACCTCGACCGCGAGCTGGCTGCCAAATACGAGCATGTCACCATCGAAGGCGACAAGGCTTACTTCAAAAACAGCTGGATGGCTGGCGGCAACATGGTGACATGGGACATGGTACACTACGACTGCCAAATCATTGGTGGTATCGTGCTGCACCAAGGCAAGATCGCTGAGATGGCCACTGGTGAAGGTAAGACCCTTGTGGCTACGCTGCCCGTCTACCTCAACGCCTTGGCAGGCAAGGGTGTGCATGTGGTTACCGTGAACGACTACCTGGCCAAACGTGACTCCGAGTGGATGGGCGCGATGTACGAGTTCCTCGGCCTCACCGTGGACTGCATCGACAAGCACGAACCCAACTCGGCCGCACGTCGCCGCGCCTACAACTGCGACATCACCTACGGCACCAACAACGAGTTCGGTTTCGACTACCTGCGTGACAACATGACAGGCAACCCCGATGAGTTAGTGCAACGCAAACACCACTACGCTATCGTCGACGAGGTCGACTCCGTGTTGATTGACGATGCCCGTACACCTTTGATTATCAGCGGTCCCACGCCGCGCGGCGACCAACAGGAGTTTGATGAATTGAAACCCGATGTTGTCAAGCTGTACGAAGCCCAAAAGCGCTATGTAACCGGCATCTTGGCCGAGGCCAAGCGCATCCTCACCGACCCCAACGCCACCGAAGACGAGAAGAAACACGGTGCCAACCAACTCTTCCGCGCCTACCGTGGTCTGCCCAAGAACAACGCCCTCATCAAGTTCCTCAGCGAGGAAGGCATGAAGTCGTTGATGCAGAAGACCGAGGGCTTCTATATGCAAAACCGCAACGAGAACATGCACATCATCGACGACGAGCTGTATTTCGTCATCGACGAGAAACTAAATACCGTGACCCTTACCGACAAGGGCAGCGAGCAACTGGCACAAGCCTACAACGACCCGTCGTTCTTCATCATCCCCGATGTGGGTGCCGAAGTCGCCGACTTGGAACACTCCGACCTCAGCAACGACGAAAAGGTGCTGCGCAAGACCGAGTTGATGCGTAACTTCGCCGAGAAATCGGAACGTCTGCACACTGTGCAGCAGCTGCTGAAGGCCTACACCTTGTTTGAAAAGGACGTTGACTACGTCATCATCGACAACAAGGTCAAGATTGTGGACGAGCAGACAGGCCGTATCATGGAAGGCCGCCGTTGGAGCGACGGACTGCACCAAGCCGTGGAAGCCAAAGAAAACGTGAAGGTGGAAGCCGCCACGCAGACCTACGCCACCATCACCTTGCAGAACTACTTCCGCATGTACCACAAGCTGGCCGGCATGACCGGTACTGCTGAGACGGAAGCAGGTGAGTTCTGGGACATCTACAAACTCGACGTCGTCGTCATCCCGACCAACCGCCCCATCGCCCGTATCGACCAGGAGGACATGATTTATAAGACCAAGCGTGAAAAATACAACGCCGTCATCGACGAAATTCAAAGGTTGGTCAATGCAGGCCGACCCGTGTTGGTGGGTACCACCTCGGTGGAAATCTCCGAGTTGCTCAGCCGCATGCTGACGCGTAAGGGTATCCCGCACAACGTGTTGAACGCCAAATTGCACTTCAAGGAAGCACAAATCGTCAAGGAAGCCGGTCAGGCGGGCACCGTGACCATCGCCACCAATATGGCTGGTCGTGGTACCGACATCAAGCTTGGCCCTGGCGTGAAGGAAGCCGGCGGTTTGGCTATCATCGGTACCGAGCGCCACGAGTCGCGTCGTGTCGACCGTCAGTTGCGCGGTCGTTCCGGCCGTCAAGGCGACCCGGGTAGCTCACAGTTCTACGTCTCCTTGGAAGACAACCTGATGCGTATGTTCGGTTCCGAGCGCATCGCGGGCATCATGGACCGCATGGGCCTTGAGGAAGGCGAGGTCATCCAACACCCGATGATCACCAAGCAGATTGAGAAGGCACAAAAGAAAGTTGAAGAGAATCACTTCGGCGTGCGTAAGCACTTGCTCGAATACGACGACGTGATGAACGCCCAGCGTGAGGTCATCTACAAGAAACGTCGTCACGCCTTGTTTGGAGAACGTCTCTCCATCGACCTCAACAACATGATGTTCGACTTCGGCGAAAAACTGATTGAAGAATACCAAGATGCCAAGGATTACGAAGGCTTCAAGATGGAATTGCTTGCCACCATGGGTATCGATGCCCCGTTCAGCGAGGAAGAGTTCGACAGAATGAAGACCAAGGAACTGGCAGAGAAGCTGTTTGACTCCGCCCTTGAACATTATCGTGAGAAGGCCCGCATCATCGGCGAGAAAACCCTGCCCGTCATCAAAAACGTCTACGAAAACCAGACGCACTTCGAGAACATCGCCATCCCGATTACCGACGGCAAGCGCGGCATGAACGTCATCGTCAACCTGAAGAAGGCGGTCGAGAACGGCGCCCGTGAGGTGAACCTCTGCATCGAGAAGAGCATTACCCTCGGCCTCATCGACAACGCCTGGAAAGAACACCTCCGCGAGCTTGACGACCTGAAGGAATCGGTGCAAAACGCCTCCTACGAACAGAAAGACCCGCTGGTCATCTACAAGTTGGAGTCGTTCAACCTGTTCAAGGCCATGTTGGAAAACATCAACGAAGACGTCATCTCTTTCCTGATGCGTGCCGACATCCCGACGCAAGACCCGAACACCGTACGTGAGTCGCGCCCACAGGGCATCGACAAGTCGAAGATTCGCGAACAGCGTCAAGACCTGCTGGCGCAGTCGCACAGCGACACACAGCAGAAGCAAGTCACCCAGCCCATCCGCAAGGAGGTGAAGGTGGGACGCAACGACCCCTGCCCCTGCGGTAGCGGCAAGAAATACAAGAACTGCCACGGACGGTTGGAAGTGGCAGAGTAAGTGTCCGTACTCAAAACAAACGAGCGGAATTAGGCCTAATTCCGCTCATTTGTTATTTCACTTCCATATTATTCACTATCTTTGCAGCATTAAAGATTTATTACATCATGCCTGACAGCAACATTTTAAGCCGCATCCAATCTTTAGGCGAGGAAATCATCCCCGTTGGTGGGCATTTGTATCTCTATGGATCTAGAGCACGCGGTGATTTCAAACCTGATTCCGATTGGGATTTGCTCATTTTGCTGAATAAAGACAAGGAAGAGTTTTCCGATTTCGATAACTATTCCTATCCTTTCATAGAATTAGGCTACGATTTAGACACCACGATTTCTGCTCATTTGTATACCATGGACAAATGGGATGAAATGTCGTTCTCTGTTTTTTACCATAATGTCGAACAAGATAAAATAGTTCTGGTATGAGCCTTAACGACGAAGAAAGAAAACTTTTGGTAGAATTTGAAATTGAAAAAGCACACAAGCTGCTGGACCAGTTTCCTATACTTGAAAACGCAGAGTTATGGGACACCTTGGCAAATCGTGTGTATTATGCGGTTTTCCATGCCGTTACTGCCTTGCTGATTAAGAACGGACTTCATGCCGGGTCACATCAAGGTGTTTCAGTGCTTTTCAACAAGCATTTCATTAAAGAAAACCTTGTTGATGAAAAATACGGTCGCCTTTTGGCTCGTTTGGAAAATATGCGCGAAAAGAGTGATTACACTTGCCTTTTTGAAACCACAAAGGAGGAAGTCTTGCCTATGATACCGCAAGCCAAAGAAATGATTTCCATTATTGAAAACCTAATTAACTCAAATAAAGACTCTTAAAGCAAAACCTATTATTATGAAATACACCCGCGTACTCTTGAAACTCAGCGGCGAAGCCCTGATGGGCAGCCAGCAATACGGCATCGACCCGCAAAGATTAAACGACTATGCCGACGAAATCATCGAAGCGGCAAAGGCCGGCGTACAAATCGGCATCGTCATCGGCGGCGGCAACATCTACCGCGGCCTGCAAGGTGCCTCGAAAGGCATGGACCGCATCCAAGGCGACTATATGGGCATGCTCGCCACCGTCATCAACTCGATGGCCATGCAATCGACCCTGCAGGGCAAAGGCCAGAAGGCCACCCTGCTCTCCGGTCTCTACATCGACCGCATCGCCGACACGATGAGCAGCGCCAAGGCCATCCGTCTTCTTGAGGAAGGCCACATCGTGGTGATGGGTGCCGGCACCGGCAACCCCTTCTTCACCACCGACACCGGCTCGGCCCTCCGCGCCGTCGAAATCAAGGCCGACATCATCCTGAAGGGCACCCGCGTCGACGGCATCTACACCGCCGACCCTGAGAAAGACCCCACGGCCACCAAGTTCGAGCATATCACCTACGACGAGGCCTACCAACGCAACCTAAAGGTGATGGACATGACCGCCTTCACCATGTGTAAGGAAAACGACATGCCGATGTATGTGTTCGACATGAACACGCGCGGCAACCTGATGAAGGTGTTGCGGGGTGAAAATATTGGCACACTGGTTACAAAGTAAAACCCATATCGAACACGCTTCACGTCACTGCGAGGCACGAAGCGGTCTAGAAAACCAACCCTAGATTGCTTCGTCGTTCCTCCTCGCAATGACGCAAAGCGAAAAGAAAAGATGAAGACTAGAAAAAATCATCTGCGTAAGATCCACAACGTGCCGAGCAAGAGGATGGACTATATCCTCTTGGCAGTCATTATGGTGGTGGCGGCGGTGCTGAGGCTGTGGAAACTAGGTCAAGTGCCTTTCATGCACGACGAGTTCAGCGCGCTGCTGCGCACCCGCTTCGACAACTTCCACGACTTCATCCAGCTGGGCATCATGCCCGACAGCCATCCCCTCGGTGTGGAAGCCTTCCTTTGGTTGTGGGTGAGAATTTTCGGTTGGAGCGCGTTTTGGGTCAAGCTGCCCTTCGCGCTGATGGGCATCGGTTCCGTATACCTTATTTATTTAATTGGACGGCAGTGGTTCAACCGCAAAGTCGGTCTGTTTACGGCAGCCTTCTTCGCCGTCAGCCAGTTCACGGTGTTCTACAGTCAGTTGGCACGGCCTTATTCTGCGGGACTGTTCTTCGTCCTGCTGATGGCCTACTTCTGGCATAAGATCGTCTTCGAAGCACAAAAGCCTACCATCGGCGTTTATGTCGGCTTCGCACTCTCGGCCTGGGCTTGCTCGCTGATGCAGTATTTCTCCATCGCGCAAGCGGGACTGATCTTCCTCACGGGCTTGTTCTTCTTACCAAAAGAGCGGAGCAAGGCTTACTGGCTCAGCGGCATAGGTGCCGTGGTTTTGTTTGCCCCTACCCTGCCCATCTTCTACCAACAGCTCTTTGTCAGCGGTAGCATCGGCGGTTGGCTTGCGGCACCCAAGTCCACCTTCCTCGTGGACTTCATCCAGTACACGATGAACTATTCCATGCTGTTCATGTTTGCCGTGGGCATCGTCATTCTTTTGCCCCTCATCATTGGCAAACGCAGCAAGCTACGCCAGCCCTTGCGTTGGGCGGGTCTTGCCTGGTTCGTCATTATCTTCACCATCGCCTTTGTATATTCCTTGACCCGCGAGCCGATTTTGCAGCAGAGCACGCTGATTTTCAGCTATCCTTTTGTCATCATCGTAGCATTCTCAATGTTCGGGACACGCACCTTGTCGCCTTGGCAGACCGCATTGGTGGTGGCAGCCATCCTCTTCATAGGCACAGCCTCATTGGTTATGGAGCGTCGCCACTATGACCTGATGTACCACCAAGGCTTCGACCAGATTGCCGTCGAGATGCAGCAAGACAAGGAGCAATATGGCGACAGAATCCAGTTTGCCACACGCACCGAGATTGGAGAAGCTGCCGAATTCTACCAAGCGAAGACCGATGTCGAAAACCGCATTGTTTTCAGCCGTATCTACACTGAAGAAGGCGATTTTGTGCGCGAACCTGAATTGAGCGACTTCAACCGTTGGCTCAACGAGCACCATGAAGCCCCAATGCTCGGTTTCGGCTGGACCGACTATGTCAACCCGATTTGGGAAGCCACCGCCGTGGGCAACTATCCCTACCTCATCGAGAAGAAAGACTGGTTCACCTCGCGTTATCTGACGCTGAGCAGAACGCCCACAGATGACAGCCCATATCTCCTCAACGATTTGAGTGAGTATCCGTATGCCTATCAAGACGGGCAAGAATGGGGAAAAGGCTTCACCTTCTCATGCGACTCTTTGCCTGAAGACGTTGAGGCGCTGAGCGTTATGGCACAGATTCAAAGCCAAGCCGAACTTGAGCAATGCGTCCTCGTCATCGAAATCCATGATGCCGAGACCGACTCTCTTGTGCTTTGGCACAGCTCGGTTGCAGCAGAAGGACATTTCCCTCCAGGCAACAACGTCGTGGCCGATGCCATCGTCTTCAGCGACAACCTCAGTCCGAAGGGCAAGACCGTGAAGACTTATCTTTGGAACCAAGACAAGAAACCGCTCGTCGTCAACAAGATGAGTTATTACTTCACTCGTAAGTGCAAAGTCCTGACGGGATTATATGAGCCTTTAAACTAAGGAAAATCGTTTTGGGACAATTTATTTGAGTCTTTTTCGTTTATAACAAGTAACTACAAATTATTTGTTATGAAAAAGACAATTCTGGCTTTTGCCATCGTGTTAATGACCTTTACGGCATTTGCACAAGAAAACAAAGAAACATCAATTCGCGTCCCGAGCGGATACACAGGTTTTTTGGAAACAGGCCTTGGTGGAGTTTGGACTCAGTATGGAGTTGATGGCTATCTATACAAGATGTCGACAACGCACGGCTATCATTTCAATGACAAGTTCTTCGCCGGTCTTGGTGTCGGATATGAAATCGGCATCTTCAACTCTCCTAAACTCATACCATTTTACGGTTCGTTTCGCTATGTGATTTTGCCCACCAAAATTGTAAGTCCTGTAGTAAGAGTCAGGGCTGGTGGCTATCACGCCCAGAAAAACTGGGGGCCTTACGGTGACGTGGGTGTTGGCATACGCTTCGCAACCAAAAGCCGCATTGCCTTCAATCTGATGACAACATATACTTATTATCACAATGTCACCGTCACACATTATCACATGAATTTAATGGGAATGGGATCCGGCGGTTACTACGAAGACAGAAAAGATAACATTTCTAACATCTCAATAGTCTTTAGTCTGGAATGGTAAAAGAAAAAATAATGCTGAATAGCTTCTAAAAACGAAAAAAAACCTATTTTTGCCCTCAAATTTTGAAAGCAATGACTGAAGATTCTCAATTTGTATTAGACGAAGCCACTGAAAGCATGGATAACACCATCAAGCACTTGGAGCATGAATTTCAGGGCATCAGGGCAGGAAAAGCCAGTCCAGCGATGCTGAACGGCGTTATGGTTGAATACTACGGCACCGTGGTGCCCATCGAGCAGACCTCCAACATCGGCTGCACCGACGCCCGCATGATTGTGGTGCAACCTTTCGACAAGAGCGCACTCAACAACATCGCCAAGGCCATCTTGAACGCCAACTTGGGCTTCAACCCCATCAACAACGGTGAAATCCTGCGTATCGCAGTGCCCGCCTTGACCGAGGAACGCCGTAAAGAACTGGTGAAGCGCACCAAGAACGCCGCCGAGGAAGCCAAGGTCGGCATCCGTGGCATCCGCCGCAACGCCAACGACGACGCCAAGAAGCTGGAGAAAGACGTGATTTCGGAAGACGAGTCGAAACTCCTGCAAGAGGAAATCCAGAAACTCACCGACAAATACATCAAGAAAATCGACGACCTCACGGAGTTGAAGTCGAAAGACATCCTGACCGTGTAATGCGGAATGCTGAATGCTGAATTATGAAATCGCAGATTCAGCGAAGCTAATGCGGAATGAAGCGAGGCTTAGCAGCGCATCGCGACATTCCGCATTCAGCATTCATAATTCCGCATTATCACAAAACGTTCTCTATTGCCATTTCGAACAGCTGACTGAGCGTCAGGCCGAAGCATTGTGCCTGCTTGGGGATGATGCTGGCCTCCGACATACCTGGTACGATATTCGCCTCAATGAAGAACACGCCTTCGTCGCTGACGATGTAGTCCATGCGAACGAAACCCTTGCATTCCAGCTTCTCATACAGCATTGCCGTCGTCCCCTTGATTTCGATTTCCGTAGCCTCATCCACCTGAGCGGGCGTCACCTCGTCGCATTTACCGGCGGTGTATTTTGCTTCATAGTCGAAGAACTCGTTTTTGCTGCAAATCTCGGTGAGCGGGAAGACCATCATCTTGCCTTTACATGGCGCCGCAGCCGAACTCACGTCCGTCGACAAACTTCTCACACATGATTTGACGACCAGCCGCCCGAGCAGTATAAATGGCTGGAGCAAGTTCTTCCGCCGTCTTCACTTTGGTCACGCCCACGCTGGAGCCGTTACATGTCGGCTTGACGAACAAAGGCAGTCCCAACTTTTTGATGATTTCGTCGGCATCATATTTATCGCCTTCGTTGATAAGGATGGAAGGTGCCACCTTGACGCCGTAGGAAGCCACCACTCTTTTGCAGAAGTCCTTATGGAAGGTAAGCGCACAGGTGGTCAGGGGCGACGAAGTGCAAGGGATGCCCAGCAACTCCAGATACCCCGACAGCGGCCCGTTTTCGCCCGGCTCGCCGTGTACCGCGTTGAAAGCCACATCGAATTTCGTCCTGTGTCCGCCTACCGAAATAGAAAAATCATTCTTGTCAACATCCACCCGCGTACCATCCTTCAATAGCCCATACCAACCTTTTTTCGATACAACGATAATCTTTGAATTATACCGTTCCGGATCCAGGTTCTGCTTCACCACTTGCGCACTTTTGACAGAAATTTCGAACTCTCCCGAATCTCCGCCACAAATAATTGCTACGTTTTTCATATTTTTTGTAATTTTGTCGGTTTAATTGTGCATAACAATAAAATCACTCAAAACTGAGTTGTAAAATCACGGCTAAAATAGTAATTTATGGGACGCCTTCACTTCCTTAGAGAAAAGAAATTTTACATCAACCTGCTTATCATCCTGGCGCTTTGTGGTGTTTTGCTATGGATAACATTCAGGTTGTTAGACAAATACACTCGTCACGACAAGGTATATACCATGCCAGATTTCATCGGTCAGGACTACAATCAGGTGAAACACGACTACTCGAAAGACTTCCATTTCATCCTTATTGACAGCGTTTACCCGAAAGGGCAGCAGCCTGGCTCCATTTACCAACAAGACCCCCTGCCTGGCTCAAAAATCAAGAAAGGCAGAAACGTGTATGCCATCATCGTGGCCGTGAACCCCGAGAAGACCGTCATGCCCAACCTGAAAAACCTCTCGTTGCGCGAAGCCATCGGCAGGCTTGAATCCAGCGGCTTGGATGTGGAACGCCTTGACTATCAAAATTATTCCTACAAAAACAATGTCATCGACCAATATTATAATGGCGAGCCTATCATGGAAGGCACCGAGTTGGTGAAAGGCAGCAAAATCGTGCTGAAAGTCGGCATCGGACAAGACAAGGAAAAAGTCAAGGTGCCCAACCTGATTGGCAAGCCGGCCTCCGAGACCAAACGGTTGCTCAACCTTGCGGGCATGAACATCGGCAAGGAAGTTTACGAAGACAACGACAGCTTGCAATATATGTGTGTCAGGCGAATGAGTCCCGGCCCCAGCTCGGGTTCCGTCAACGCCGGCACGATCATCGACGTGTGGTACCATTCCAACAGGACCATGAACTTCAAGGAGGAGATGCAGCTGTTGCTTCATGAGGACTCTCTGGTCAACAGGCCAAAGCCCATTATTGACACTATTACAGAAACCATAGAAACCACCGACTATGAATATGAAGACGATTTCTAAGTATATCGTGCTGTCGTTGGCTTTCGGCTTTATTGCCAGCCATTCCACTGCACAAGAGATTATCACCGTTTTCAGGGCCACTGCTGAGCCTGCCCCAGTGCAAAGAAACGTTGCGGAAGCGCGGTTCCTCCCCTTCTTCGACGACTTTAGCCACAGCACGCTCTATCCCGACTCGACGAAATGGACCGACAACAACGTGTTGGTGAACGACGGCTTCCCGCTGTGTCCGCCCAACCGCAACGCGGCCACCTTCGACGTGCTCGATGCCAACGGTCGCGTGTATGACTACGCCATCAGCAACCCCTTCGTGGCAGAATACCTCACCTCGGTTCGCATCCGCCTCGACTCCATCATGGAGCCTGAGCCGCGTGCCCTCACCCCTGCCGACTCGGTGTATCTGAGCTTCTACTACCAACCCCAAGGCAACGGCCACGCTCCCGAGGAGCCGGACTCCCTCGTGCTGCAATTCGGCCTCACCACTGAACGACAGGAATTTCTCTTCCTTGACTATCAAAGCTATAGCATTGCCGACATCTGCGCCGAGATGCAGGTCGACACGCTGTTTCCTGGCGACACGGTTTGGGCTTCCGTAGGCTGCCAAGCCGGTCTCTACACTATTGTCACCGACACCCTGACATCCGACTCAGAAAACTACCTCTCCGTGCCCTGCGACTCGGTGTTCATCACTGTGGCCGACACCACCTGGTACCATGTTTGGGGGGCAACGGGACAGACACTTGAGGCTTTCATGGAAGAAAATGACGGCCAGACCTTCAAGCAGGTGATGATTCCCATCCTCGACCCAAAGTTTTTCAAGGACTGCTTCTATATCCGCTTCTACAACTACGCCAGCATCGTCAACGCCTCGCTGCCCACCGAACGCAGCAACGAAGACAACTGGAACATCGACTTCGTCTACCTCAACATCGGCCGCTCGGTTTACGACACCGACTACCCCATGCTGACCTTCTCGGGACAACGCCCCTCGTTCTTCAACCGCTACCAGTCCATCCCCTACCGCCAATACCGCGCCAACCCGAACTCCGCTATCCGTGAGAGCTTGAGTCTCGACATCGCCAACCTCGACGGCGTGGACCACGAAGTCAGCTATTACTACACGGTGCAGAAAATCGGTGGCGGACAGCATTACACCCGCATATTGGATCCTGTCACCATACAGCCTTACAAGACCAACGGTTACCTGGAATGCCCCGAATACGGTGAGTCGCCGGCTTGCCCTTACGTCAGTGCGTTGTTTGAGCTGGACATGTGGCACGACTCCGTCTCCTACCTAATCAGCCACTACCTCTACGATTCCACCGCCAACCCGCCCTTGGTCGATTCGATGATCTACCGCATGGGCATGTACAACTACTACGCCTACGACGACGGCATTCCCGAGTTAGGTTATGGCGTCAGCAACGCGGGAGGCAAGTTCGCCGTCAGGTTCGACATTGCCGACTACGACACCATCCAAGGCGTGCAGCTGCTTTTCAACCACACCCTGCATGACGCCAACGAGAAATATTTCGACATCGTGGTATGGAAAGACGAAAACGGCAAGCCCGGCGATGAGATTTACCGTCTGTCGGGCCAGCGTCCGCAATGGCAAGAACAGCCTTATCGCTTCACCTACTACAAATTCGACAAGACTGTGACCACCGCCAACACGTTCTACCTCGGTATCGAACAAACCAACGGCAGCCTCATCAACATCGGCAAGGATGCCACCACCGACAACAGCCAATACACCTTCGTCAACACCAATGGTTCGTGGCAACCCAGTTCCAAACCTGGCACGTTGATGATTCGTCCGGTGATGGGACCTTCCTATTACATTGGCGTGGAAGAGAACGGCCCTTCGACCCCTTCGACAGGCTCAGGGGCCTTAACGGTCTATCCCAATCCCGCCAGCAGCACCTTACACATCGAAAGCGAAATCCAAAGCGGACAAGTGAGTGTCTATGACCTCACCGGCAGGAAAGTCTTGCAAGGCGAGTATCAGCCCAACATCTCGGTTGGCCACCTCAACGACGGACTGTATTTCATCCAAATCGTCACCGCCGAGGGCCAAGTCTTCACCCAAAAATTCATCATCGAGAAATGAACGACGACCTCAACGAAACCCTACGTGGGGATGACATGCTTTCCGAAATCGAAGAAGGCGGCGAGCTATACGAACATGTTCGCATGACGGTCGACCCAGGGCAGCAGCCTGAGCGCATCGACACCTACCTCACCAACCACCTCTCCAACATCTCGCGCAACCGCGTGCAAAACGCGGCCAAGGCGGGCAACATTTTGGTCAACGACAAGGTGGTGAAGTCGAACTACAAGGTGAAGCCCAACGACGTGATTTCCATCGTGTTCACCTATCCGCCACGCGAGACCGACATCAAGCCCGAACCCATCCCGCTGAACATCGTCTACGAGGACGACGACGTCATCGTCATCAACAAGCAGGCGGGCTTGGTGGTGCATCCCGGCCACGGCAACTTCGACGGCACCTTGCTGCATGGCTTAGCCTATTACTTCGAGCAGACCCACCAAAACATCGAAAACCGCTTCGGATACCTCGTCCACCGCATCGACAAGGACACCACGGGCTTGATGATTGTGGCCAAAAACGAAGCCGCGCAAGCCATGCTGGCGCATCAGTTCTTTGTGCACAGTATCCACCGCCGTTACAACGCCTTGGTGTGGGGCGACTTCGACGAGGACGAAGGCACCATCGTGGGCAACATCGGGCGCAGCACCAGCGACCGCCGCAAGATGACAGTCTATCCCAACGGCGACTACGGCAAGGACGCCATCACGCACTGGAAGGTGCTGGAGCGCTTCGGTTATGTCACCCTAAACGAATACCGCTTGGAGACGGGCCGCACCCACCAGATTCGTGTGCACTCGCAATACATCGGCCATCCCTTGTTCAACGATGCGATGTACGGCGGCGACGTCATCCTGAAAGGCACCACCTTCACGAAATACAAGCAATTCATCGACAACTGCTTCAAGATCATGCCGCGTCACGCCCTGCACGCCAAGGAGCTGGGCTTTGTGCATCCCACCACAGGCAAGCAGATGATGTTCACCTCCGAGCTGCCAGACGACATGACGCAGGTGCTGGAGAAATGGAGGACCTATCTGAAAGCCAGGAATTTATTGGAAGAATAATAACAACACCTGAATAAAACATCCATGAAAAAACTCTTACTATTGGCTGCGGCTATCCTTGCCGGCCTCACCTACTCGCAGGCACAAATCCTCTATCGTATTTCCGGCAAGGGCCTCGAATCGCCCAGCTATATCGTCGGCACCTACCATTTGGCGCCCGCGTCGTTTGCCGACAGCATCCCTGGTCTCGGCAAGGCCATCGAAGAAACCACACAGGTTTGTGGCGAGTTGGACCTGGCGGATGCCTTCAAGCCTGAAAACTCGGCCCGTTTGATGAAGGCGCAGACGCTGCCTGAGGGGGTTACCCTTCCTTCCCTGTTCACTGCCGAGCAATTGAAACGGCTGAATGCCTTGCTGCTCGAAGTCTATGGAACGAACCTGGAAGACGAGGCGTTTGCTTTCCAGATGGAGCGGATGACGCCCGTGGCCCTTTCCACCACCATCACCTTGATTTCGTACATGAAAGACGCCCAGGCGTTCAACCCGATGGACTTGATAGACAACTATTTCCAAACGGAAGCCATGAAAAGCGGCAAGGCTGTCAAAGGGTTTGAGACCGTTGATTTTCAGATGAATGTGCTCTACGGCGCGCCTTTGGACAAGCAGGTGAACGACCTGATGTGCATGGTGGACCACTTCAAGGACACGAAAGCGATGGTTGACCGCATCACCGCTGCCTATTTCTCGCAAGACCTGAAGCGGCTTGAGGAAGTCATGGAAGCGGAGGCTGCGGTGGATTGTTCTTCCTCGCCCGAGGATGAAGAGACCCTCATCTACAACCGCAACCGCAACTGGGTTGGGATGATGCCCGAGATGATGGCCGGACAGCCGACCTTGTTTGTCGTCGGTGCCGCACATCTCTGTGGCGAGCAGGGCGTGCTGAAGCTGCTGGAAGAAGCGGGGTATGCTGTTGAAGGTGTGAAAGAATAAGGCTTTATGCCTTTTTCTGCTTTTCTGCCAAAGCCTTATCCAAATCGAGGAGGAAGTTGCGGGTCTTATCGAGCGTCTCCAGCATGATGATGCGTTCCTCGTAGTCGCTGAAGCGCTCCTTGAGGGCTTGCTTGGCGCCGGCCAGCGTGTAGCCCTTCACCTTGAGCAACTGGTAGATGACATGCACATAGCGCACGTCGCGCTCGGTGAAGAGGCGGTTGCCTTTCTTGTTCTTGCGCGGGCGCAGCACGTCGAACTCCTTCTCCCAATAACGAATCATCGAGGTGTTCACGTTGAACATCGCGGCCACTTCGCCGATGCTGTAGTAGTATTTGCCTGTGTTTTCGTTTTCCATGACTAATCCATTGTTTGAGTGGGTAGGGTGGATTGCTCCAATATCTGCTCGTACTCATCTGGGGTGAGGTCGTTGTAGAAGAAATTGATGGGGTTGATAGGCACGTCGTTTTTCAGCACTTCATAATGGAGGTGGACGCCGGTGGTCTTGCCCGTGTTGCCGATGAAGCCGATCAGCTGCCCGCGTTTCATCCGCTGTCCCTTGCGCACCGCCGCTTTCTGCAGGTGGGCATAACGGGTCTTGTAGCCATAGCCGTGGTCGATGGTGACCATGTTGCCGTAGCCCCAATGCCCTTTCTCAACGTCGCTGACAACGCCATCGCCCGTGGCGTATGCCTCGGTGCCCATTTGCGCCGAAAAGTCGATGCCGGTATGGAGCTTCTCAACCTTGTAGATGGGGTCGGGACGGTAGCCGAAATAGGAGGAGATGTACTTGATTTCCGTTTCCTTCAGGGGGAAGATGGCGGGGATGTGGGCCAGCATGTCCGACTTGTTGCGCGCCATGGCGAACAAGGTGTCGTATGACACGGATTGATGGTACAGTTGGCTTGAGATGACATCGAGCTTGCGGGCGGCGCTCACCACCTGGTTCGAGTTGATATAGCCATAAAGGCCCGCATAGCGGTCGGCATCGGAGAAGCCCGAGCGGCGCACCTGTCTCGGGATGGGGTCGGCCTCGAACATCACGCGGTAGAGGTCGTTGTCACGCTGTTCCATGTCGGTAAGCAGAATCTCGATGTTGTCGAGGCGGTCGTTCAAAATCTCGTATTGCAGCTTCATGTATTCCAGCTCGCGCGCCTGGCTTTTCTCCTTCGGCGACTTGAAGAAGGTGAACAGCAGCACCGCAAACAAGAATGCGACACCCAACAAGGCCAGCATAACCAACAAAAAACGCAGCACCTTCCTCGATTTTGAGGTCTCGAGCACCTCGAAATTCTGGGTCAACTGGTTGAATATGTAACGCTTTTGCTTTGCCATTTATTCCTCTGATTGAGCCATAAATAACGCTCCAAATCAAAAACTATTGCGCAAAAATAGAAATTTAGCGTAACTTTGCACGAAATTTTGAAGCATTTTTTAAAGTAAAATCTCATAACTATCTATAAATGAACGCTTACGAAATCAGAAATAGCTTCTTGGACTTCTTCCGTTCGAAGGAGCACGCCATCGTGCCGTCGGCACCCATCGTCGTCAAGAACGACCCCACCCTGATGTTCACCAACGCTGGCATGAACCAGTTCAAGGACATCTTCCTGGGCAACCAGCCCGCCAAGTGGAAACGCGCCGCCGACACGCAGAAATGCCTTCGTGTTTCGGGCAAGCACAACGACCTCGACACCTACCACCACACCATGTTCGAGATGCTCGGCAACTGGTCGTTTGGCGACTACTTCAAGAAAGAAGCCATCGCCTACGCCTGGGAGTACCTCACCGAGGTGGTGAAGATCGACAAGGACCGCCTCTACGTCACCGTCTTCGGCGGCGACGAGAAGGATGGCCAGCCTGCCGACATGGAAGCCTACGGCTACTGGAAGGAGCACGTCAGCGAAGACCGCATCATCTATGGCAACAAGAAGGACAACTTCTGGGAGATGGGCGAGACGGGTCCCTGTGGCCCCTGCTCCGAGATCCACATCGACCTACGCGACGACGCTGCCCGCAAGCAGGTGGCAGGTCGTGACCTCGTCAACATGGACGACCCTCAGGTGATTGAAATCTGGAACCTCGTGTTCATGCAATACAACCGCATGGCCGACGGCCATCTGGTGGAACTCCCCGCCAAGCATGTCGACACGGGCATGGGCTTTGAGCGCCTCGTCCGCGTGCTGCAAGGCAAGACCTCGAACTACGACACCGATGTGTTCCAGCCCATCATCCAGGCCATCGCCAAGATGTCGGGCATCGAATACGGCAAGTCCGAGAAGACCGACGTCGCCATGCGCGTCATTGCCGACCACCTGCGTGCCGTGAGCTTCGCCATCGCCGACGGACAGCTGCCGTCGAACAACGGCGCCGGCTACGTCATCCGCCGCGTGTTGCGTCGTGCCGTGCGCTACGGCTTCACCTTCCTCGGCTTCGAAGAGCCGTTTGTGTGCCAGCTCCTGCCCATCCTGGTGCAGCAGATGGAACACAACTATCCCGAG
>CADAPW010000093.1 GCA_902789915.1 uncultured Bacteroidia bacterium
GTTTCAAGTGGGGGTGAGTTTGGGTGGTTATGCCTTGCTTAAGCTCATGAACGTCAATGAAATTATTGCAGAAGGCGTGCTTATCGGAGTGCTTTGCCCCGTGGCGGCTTCGGTGGCGGTGGTCAGTACCATGCTCGGTGCCGACCGCAACACCGTTACTTCATATTCTGTTATTGGAAACCTGGTCGTCTCCATCGTGGCTCCCATTTATTTTTCATTCATCGGAGTAAACCAGGACATGCCATTCCTTGATTCGTTTCTGCAAATTCTAAAGCGCATCGGCACCATCATCGGACTGCCTTTCATAGTAGCTTTTGCTTTGCAGATTTGGTGGCCTAAAGCCAACAAAACGCTTAGTCGATACAAAGGCCTGGCTTTCTATTTTTGGGCTGTCGCCTTGTTCCTTACCTTAGGCCAGACCATACATTTCATCTTCATCAATGGCAGTGGCAATTGGAACAGCATCCTATGGCTCGGTGTTTCGGCTTTGTTGTTCTGCATCATCCAGTTTGGTTTGGGCAAATGGATTGGACGCAAATACGGTGACACCATCGCTGGTGGGCAACTATTGGGACAGAAAAACTCAGCCATGGGCATCTGGATGGCCAACCATTACCTGCATCCTTTAGCCTCGGTGTACTTGGCTTTTTATTCCGTCTTCCAAAACCTGTTCAACAGCTGGCAGATTTGGTATTATGAACGTCAAAAGAAAAAAGCGTCAAATCTTTGACGCTTTTTTCTTTTGTTCTTTACAGATTGCTGTAAGCGGGCGAGAAAGTGTCGCCTTGCGAGACGTCGCCAGTGTAGAGGCCTTTCTTCAACCAACGCGATCGTTGTGCCGAGGTGCCGTGGTTGAAAGTCTCGGGCATGGTGCGACCGTAGGCTTGTTTCTGTAAGTAGTCGTCCCCGATCTTGGAAGCTGCATTAAGTGCTTCCTCAATGTCGCCATCCTCCAACGAGCCAAACATCTTATTGTCGTTGTAAGCCCAAACGCCAGCGAAGAAGTCGGCTTGCAGCTCAAGGCGAACGCTGATCTCATTTGATTCTTTTGTGTTAGGGCCATAGTTTGCCATCTGCTGATGGGCTTGGCCAAGAATGCCAAGTTGGTTCTGCACATGATGGCCTACTTCGTGGGCGATGACGTAAGCATAAGCGAAGTCACCGTCAGCACCGATTTGCTTTTTCATGCTCTTAAAGAATTCAAGGTCGAGGTAAACCGTTTCGTCAGCGGAGCAATAGAATGGTCCGCTAGCCGAGGTGGCATTACCACAACCCGAGTTGACGGCATCGCTGAAGATGACCATTTTGGGCGGTTCGTAGGTGCGTCCCATCTTCTGAAATTCCCTGGCCCACACGTCTTCGGTGCCGGCAAGGATGCGCTTGCAGAACGTCATCAGTTCAACGTCGACTTGACTGTAGTCCTGTTCGACCACTTCAGTAGTGTTGCCCTGCTGTAATTGTTCCGTGACTTGGCTTGGGTCGCCGCCCATAAACATAACAATCAAAGCGATGATGATACCGCCTATGCCTAAACCACCCGCTGCGGCAACGGTTTTCTTTCCGCGACGGTCTTCCACGTTGGTACTTTCTCTTCTTCCTTCTAATTTCATGATGTTTTTATTTTTAGAATTGTTGGATGCAAAAATAGGGAAAAAAGTAAAAAAGCATTCGTTTTTGGAAAAAATCTGTAATTTTGCCTTGTGGAAATTTTAATTGACAACTGATAACTCCAAACTGACAACTGATATGAAAGCATTCGTTAATGACACAGAAGTGCGCACCTATTATGGTGCGAAAGTGAAATCAGTGGTGCTCGCCTATTGCAGAGCCAACAACCTGCCTCTCCGTCTCGAAGGCATTATAGTGAAAGACGCCTATGGCAATATCGTCGACCTTGACGGCTCATTGCGCGCCAATTCAAGGATTTACCTAAAATTTTGAATACCATGAAGACAATTGCTAAACTTACCTTGGTGGCTTGTGCCGCCATCCTGCTCATTACGGCATGCCAACCGAAGCCGAAAGAGCAAAAGCTGTATATCGTTTCAACCAACGACATGCACGCCAACATCGACAACTTCCCTCAGTTTGCCGCTTTGATGGACAGCTTACGCAGCGTCCACCCCGATCTGCTGCTCTTTAGCGCAGGCGACAACCGTTCGGGCAATCCCATCAACGACCGCTATGCCGAGCCTTGCAAACCCATGTATGAGTTGATGAACAAGGTAGGCTTCGACCTCTCCACTTTCGGTAACCACGAGTGGGATGGCGGCCCCGACGGACTACGTAAAGTCTTAGGTTGGGCCAATTTCCCCTTTGTGTGCGCCAACGTCACTTTCGACGACACCTTGCAGATGCCAAACCATCGCCCTTATGTCATCTTTGAACGCGATGGGCTGAAGTTGGGTGTCATCGGTGGCATCCAACTGGGACCCAATGGTTTGCCCGATTCGCATCCGAAAAACTGCGTTGGTTCCAATTTTGTGCCGATTACCGATGTGCTGCCCGAATATCTTAACGAACTGAGCGACTGCAACGCCATCTTCCTCCTCTCCCACTGCGGCTATGAAGAGGACCGCGAAACCGCCGAACAATTCCCACAACTGACGGCTATCTTTGGCGGACATAGCCACACCCGTGTGGCCGAAAAACAACTTGTCAACGGCGTGATGGTTACACAAGCCGAAGCCAAAGTTAAGTTTGTGACCTTGAGCACCTTTACCTTCCTTGATGGCAAACTGGTCGACAAAGACATGCAGCTGCTTTCCATCAAGGAATTTCCGAAACGCAATGCAGAAGTGCAAGCCATGGTCGACGAATACAATAGCAACGATTATTTCCGCACCGTGGTCACCAACAACCTCACACCTATCGAGAGTTACGAATCATTGGGTTGCCTGATGACCGATGCCATCCGCAAAATCAGCGGCGCCGACATAGGATTCCAAAACCCTGGCGGCGTGCGATTTGATACCCTCTCGGCCCGTCCTGTGACGCTGAAGGACATCTTCGCCCTCGACCCCTTCGACAACGAAATCATCGCCTTCTCACTCAGCGGACAGGAAATTCTCAACCTGATGAAGTCGTGCTTCATCACTGATGGAGGCCCCATCTATTGCTCGGGCTGCTCCTATTCTTATAAGGTGGACGACAAGGGTGAGATGACCGACATCAAAGTGAAACTCGAAAACGGCAAGCCTTTGGACCTCAACGCCAAATACAATGTCGTGATGAACAGTTATATGTCGACAGTGTTTGACTACGAGCACGAAGACGAAGGCCAAAGCACTTTCCGCAGCTCCAACGAGATGATGCTGGAGTATTTGGCTGAGCATCCAGAGATTGATTATGGGAAAACCTCAAGGGTGACGGAGAAATAAGAGATTCCCGAAGGGAATGAAACGTGTAGGGCTGTCGTATCACGGCAGCCGCTTGGAATCGCAAAACAAGCGGCTGCCACGATGTGACAGCCCTACAATCATATAGGGTCATTATTTTGGCACGGTTTTGGTGGTTGCGAAGGGTGAATACTAAAAGTAAATGTCAAACCCTTAAAACAATCGCAACTATGAAAGCCAAGAACATCCTGATGACCCTCCTGCTGGCAGTAGGAGCCATCGCAGCAAAAGCAAGTGGTTATCCACCTGAACTCGCCTTGGTATCACAGCCGGTGATGGTGTACAACCACAACTCGATCACTGTCTACTACGACGTGGAGAACATTGGAGACTACACCTATAGGGGTGACGTCTATATCCTCCTTGACCCCGACTACGGCTATTACTACGCCAAGGAGTACGTCAAGGTCTATCCCGGTCGCATCAAGAGAATCGCTGTCGATATCCCTGCCTACAGCATCGACTTGTATCGCACATTCACCATCATGCCTTACTACGAGATGGGACGCGAACTCTACAGCTTCACCACTTTTGAGTATTTCGAGCCTGTACGCTTCTACTGGCACGGGCCGCGCACCGAACCTTGGGTGGTGATCCATGTCGGACCTCGTCCGCGCTACTACCACCGTCCGGGCAGCTACCGCTACTACTATGACGGCTTCCGTCCACCGATGCACGCCCACGGTCCTGGAATGCCTCCTCCGATGGATCCGATGCACCACACCTACGGTTACCACCACAGCATCGGAGGCTATCCTGGAAGCCACCCGGAATGGAGCAACAACGAAATGCCCAAACCCAGCAACGACGTGGCACCCAGTGCAACGGTGAGACCGAGCGGCCCCGCAGGTAGCATGAGTTCAGGAAACGGAGGTGCGGCAAGCTCTGGCAATCGTCCAAGCACCGACAGCCGCCCCGCTGGTAGCAGCAGCGTCAGCCGCCCTGGCAGCAATGGATCAGCCAGCGGCAGCGCAAGCAGCTCGGTTAACCGCCCCAGCAGCAGCACCTCACGCCCCAGCAGCTCAAGCAACGTAAGTGGCTCCAGCACCCGTCCTGCAACAAACGGTAGTGTGAGTCGCCCGAGCAACAGCTCAAGCAGCGTCAGCCGCCCCAGCGGTAGCACCTCACGCCCGAGTGGCACCAGCTCCAGCAGCGTGAACGGCTCCAACAGCCGCCCGAGCAACGGCTCCAGCGCTAGAACCAGCAGTTCCAACAATAGCTCAACTCGCAATAGTGGCACCAGCTCCACCAGAAGCTCAAGTTCATCGAACAGCAGCCGCGGCACTACAGGCTCAGCCAGCAGCGGACGCAGATAAGACAAAAAAACAATAAAAACGAGGGCGGCCTTAGGGTCGCCCTCAATTTTTTAATACCTTTGCAACAAAACTATCAAGCCGTGAAAATCATCAACTTCGCTGACAGTAACAGCATCATCAACCAGTATGTGGCTGAGCTAAGAGACATCCATGTCCAAAACGACCGCAACACCTTCCGCCACAACCTGCAACGCATTGGCCAGATGATGGCCTTCGAGGTGAGCAAGACCTTGACCTACTCGGAAAAACAAATTCAAACGCCACTGGCCGCAGCCAAAGCCAACACCCCCGACGACGAAGTGGTGCTCGCCACTGTGTTTCGCGCAGGCTTGCCTTTCCATCAAGGTTTCTTGGACGTGTTCGACCATGCGGGCAACGCCTTTGTGTCGGCCTATCGTTATTATTTGGACGAGAAGCATGAAAACGTAGGTATCAAGGTGGAGTATCTTGCTGCCCCCGACTTGACAGACAAGACCCTTATCATCGCCGACCCGATGCTGGCCACGGGTGGCAGCCTTGAACTGGCCTACCAAGCCCTCTGCACCAAAGGCATCCCGAGGCATTTGCACCTTTGTTGCGTCATTGCAGCCCAAGCCGGCATCGACAATTTACTGAAATTATTCAAGCCTTTGGACAATGTCACGTTGTGGTGTGCCGCTATCGACCCCATTCTGAACGAACACAAATACATCGTCCCGGGTCTTGGCGATGCGGGCGATTTGGCGTATGGCGATAAAATCTAATGGTAAAAACCTGTAGAGACGCGGCGCGCCACGTCTCTACAAATCAATCCCGTTTTTCATCCAAGGTTTCAATGATAGCCCCAACCATGTTGTAGGCACCATCATACACATCCTTTATGGTTGCGTCGAGCATATAGGCAGGCGTGGTGAAGACCAACAGTTCGTTGTCGGCGCACACATCGCCATGCTCGGTTTGTACGTGGTAGGCACCCATGGCGCGGATGTTGTCGGCATCGGGCGTGCCTTCGTTGCCCAAGGTGACGCACACGCCTGGCAACAACTTGGCGAACAGCACGGGAGAAATGCACATGCCACCCATGGGTTTGTTAGCCTCGCGGGTCTCGATGATGGCACGGGCCACATCGGGTTGCACCTCCATGTCAGCACCTTTGAGGGCATAATTGCAGAGGTTTTTGGCTGCGCCAAAGCCGCCACTGAAAAGCAGGCCGTCATAGTCTTCGGCCTTGTAGTCCTCGATGGGCAAGATATTTCCACGAGCGATGCGTGCCGCTTCGGTGAGGATGTTGCGCTCCTCCTTGACGGCCTTGCCCGTCAAATGGTTGACGACATCATGTTGCGAACGATTGGGGGCAAAGCATTGGTATTCACAATGATGTTGGCTGATGGAAAGCAATAGGGTAACGGCTTCGTGGATTTCGCTGCCGTCCTTGTGACCGCAGCCTGAAAGAATTACTGCAAATTTTTTCATGATATGTTGATTTGATTATTTATCCCATTCAGGGTTTCGTTTCTCAAAAAACGCCGCCATGCCTTCCTGTCCGGCCATGGAAATACGTTGGTTGGCGATGGCTACCGAGGTTTGCATGAAGATGGGGCTGAAGCGGTCGTCGGTGCCGCTCACCATGCGGAGCAGGTTCTTGCACTCGGCGATGGCATCGGGTGAGGCGTGCAGAAAATGCTCGATGTATTGTCGCTCGGTGTCGATCATCTCGGCTTCGCTGACAACGACATTCACCAAACGGAAGGCCTTGGCCTCGTCGGCGGTGAATCGCCTACCGGTGAGCATCAGCTCTTTGGCGGCTGTGTTGCCGATTTTCTGCACCACAAAAGGCGAAATGGTGGCTGGAGTGATGCCCAAGCGTACCTCGGAGAAGGCAAACTTTGTCTCCTTTTCGGCAATCACGATGTCGGCGGCAGCGATGATGCCATTGGCCCCACCGATGCAAGCGCCATGCACGTCGACGATGACCGCCTTGTTGCAGAAATAAATGGTTTGGAACAGCTTGGAAAGGTTCTGGGCATCGGCAAGATTTTGATTGTAGCTGAAGCCTGCCATAGCTTTCATATATTCAAGGTCGGCACCGGCGCAAAAAGCCTTACCGTTGCCTTTCAGGATGATGACGCGGATGTCGTCGCGGCTGTTGAGCCAGTCGAAAACTTCCGTCAACTCATGTATCAGCTCAGCATTCAAGGCGTTGCGCACCTCGGGTCGGTCGAGGTTGATCCAGGCCATGCTTTCGCCTAGTTGTACTTTTATTGTGTTGAATTCCATTGTTTAGTTTAGAGTTGAAAGTTGAGAGTTGAGAGTTGAGAGTCAGTTGTTAGTTGAGAGTTGAGAGTTTGAAGTAGTGTTGGAGTTGCAATATTCGTGAAAAATTGCCAATCTGTCACAATCATTCCGCAAAAAATTCGTTTCTTTGCAGGCGGAATAGAATTTGATGGGGCGCAATCCATCATTAAGAAACAAATTATGGACGATAACAACCTCAATAACGGACTCGACGACCTCTTGAACATGTTCAAGAAGATGATGGAAAACCAGGACCTTGATGCCATTCCCGGCATCAACGAGGAGCAAAAGGAGCAACTGAAGATGTTTCTGGAAGATTTCGATGAGCTGAAGGACGACATGAAGGTCGAAATCTATAAGCTCGATCCTTTCACCAAGCAGATGGTAGGCATGGTTATGGGACAATTGAAGAATTTCACTGGCGGGCAAGCCACTGCCAACCCAACCGTTGTACCTCAAGAACCTCCTGTCAACAAGGAGAAGCAACTGACCGACATTCCTGGCACCACGGAGAACCTTGAAGCCCATTTGGCCGCTATCGACGAGAAGTTGCGTAATCCTGAGTTGAGCGACGACGACATCAACCGGCTGTTGGATGAACGTACTTCGATAATGAAAGAGTTAGAAATATAAATTAGGCCCTTCGACAAGCTCAGGGACCTTTGCTTTTTACAAGGATGGAGGGAGCCTGAGTCTGTCGAAGGCCCCAACCAACAAAATAAGAAACAAAAGTAAAACGACAAATAATGAAAAAAACACTTTTTACTCTCATCGCATTGGTTTTTTCGGTGACAGCCTTCGGCCAACTCATTGCCAATAAAACCGACAAAAGAGTCACTTTTGCCTTCGACCTGTTCAATGACTTCCAGCTGGGCGCCAGCGACAATTGGGACGCACGCATGGTCAACCAAGGTGTGAGCAGCATGCTTACCTACAATTTCCCCTTGGGCGAAAGTTCGAAGCATACGGTTTCCATCGGCTTGGGCGTGTCGATGCACAACTATTTTTCCTACTCCCGTATCCTGAATCCTTATACGAATGGGGATTTGGTATATAAAAACTACCGCGATGTGGATGGCTTCAAGCGTTTTAAGGTGAATCCTGTCTATGGCGAAGTGCCGCTGGTGCTGAATTTCCGCATCAAGGACCAAGTGAAGATTGGCATCGGCTTTAAAGTAGGCGTGATGATTGCCACTAAGACCCGTTTTGTCGGTCCCGACGACATTGGCACTTTGACGGATGCCGATGGAAACACCCACACACTTACGGATGATAGTGGAGCCACCATTAATGAGAAATACCAATATATCAGCAATGTGGAGCGCATGGCTTATTCTGCCACCTTACGCATTGGCTGGAAATGGGTGAGCGTCTATACTGCCTACCAATTCAACCAGGTATTCTCTGTGGGCCACAATGCTCCGGTGTTTCATCCTCTCTCGGTGGGTGTGACTTTTACACCGTTCTAATGGATTCTGCGTGGATTGTCGCCGAAGCCCAGCGATTGGGCTTCGATGCCTGTGGTATTGCCAGCGCGACACTTTTGGAAGAAGAGTCGGCGCATGTGGAGCAGTGGCTTGAAGGCGGGCGCGAGGGCGAGATGGGCTAACGACTGCTCGTAGAAGGCACGAAAAGCATCGTCACAGTCCTTTACAATTACTTTCCCAAACAACAATTCGGCTATGGCGAAAAGTTCAAAATTGCCAAATATGCATACGGTGCCGACTACCATGAGGTGCTGAAGAACAAGATACGACTCCTTTTGGAACGCATTGAGAGCCAGACGGGAAAGTTGGAAAACACCCGTGTCTTTGTGGATTCGGCACCCGTGCTTGACCGTGCCTGGGCCGTGCGTTGTGGACTTGGTTTCATCGGGAAAAACACCACATTAATACAACCTAAGAAAGGCTCTTTCTTCTTCATCGGGCATTTGTTTCTGCCCATCGAATTAGAGGAAACGGGAAAGCCTATGGCCAACCGTTGTGGTCGTTGCACGAAATGCATCGACGCCTGTCCCACAGGTGCTTTGGAAGCACCTTTCCATATTGACGCCCGCAAGTGCATTTCCTACCTGACTATCGAATACAAAGGCTGCCTCGAAGGGAACGACCCCAAGACCTTCAAAGGTTGGATGTACGGCTGCGACATTTGCCAAGATGTGTGTCCTTACAATAAATTTTCGTTGCCTAACGTGGAACCTAAGTTCCAACCTTCGGAACAGTTGCTTGCCATGCGCGAAAACGACTGGAAAAACCTGACTAAGGCTGATTTTGATGTGCTGTTCAAGCACTCCGCCATGCAGCGAGCAGGATATGAAGGCCTGAAAAGGAATATTGACTTTATTGCAGAGGAGAATTGATGTTGTAGGTCAGGGTAAACTGAAATATCTTGTTGTAGTATTGATTGTAGAACCACCCTGGATTGCCTGTGAAGCGGCAGGGTGCCACGGAATACATGAAACGCACACCTGCGCCGAAATGTTTGGAGAAGGCGAAATGTACCCCCGCATTGGCAGTGGCGGAGAAGAAATTCCAACGTCGTGTGGTGACTTCGAAATCACCGTCAACATCTTCGGTGGCGCGCATGCGTAAATCGAGGCTGACACCCGCTTCCAAGGTAAGAAAATTTACTCGAAGAGCACCTAGGTTGTATCGGATCATCAAAGGAATCTCCACATAGTGCAGGCGCAAGCTATATTGACATACGCTCCAGCGGTCAGTTCCACTTGATGGAAGCCTGCGTATTTGTCGCCATCGACTTGGCAGAAGGTCGGGCCTACGATGATGCCGGCATTGAATCTTTGGGCTTGTATCTTGCTCATGCCGACTAACGAGAAGGTGATGACAAGAACGATATATAATTTCTTCATAATAAATCAGTTATAATTCGCTTGATATTGATAGAACCTGTCAAGCACTTCCTCCACGAAGCGGTAGGTCTCGGTGCCGCGCAGGTAGCCGGCATGGCAGCAGGTGTCGTTGTAATACTGCTTTTTCGATTTGTTGAGGATGAAATAATCCACGTTGTTGTCCCATACGTCGGGGTACTTGCCATATTTCGAAGCAAGGCGCTGGGCATCGTACACATGGCCAAGGCCCGAGTTGTAAGCCGCCAAAACGAACTTTACCCTTTCTACGCTGTCGGTCACTTTGTTTTCGAGGCAGTCGTCGAGGAAGCTGATGAGTTGTCCGCCAGCGTTAAGCTGCTCTTCGGGCGTGGCATCATAGTCGATGCCATATTTTTCCATTACAACGGGCATAAGCTGCATAAGCCCGAAAGCGCCTTTCTCGCTCTCAAGGTCCATCCTGAATCGCGACTCCTGATAGATGAGTGAAGCCAGTAAACGCCAGTCCCATCCTATGTTCTTGGCGGTTTTCTTGATGATGTCGTCGAACTCGGAAATCGCTCCTCCCGCAGGCTTGCGCGATGAGAAGACATTGCCTTTGTTGACATATTTTGCAAGGATGCGGTTAAGGTTGCGTTGCTCGAAGTTGTCGATCCAGCCGTTGAGGGCATAGAGGAGGGACGAGTCACCATTGTGGTTACCGATGGCCCAGCCCAAAGGCTGCTCCACGCTGACATTCAGCTTGGTGTCGAGGCCCTTCAAGCCGAT
>CADAPW010000094.1 GCA_902789915.1 uncultured Bacteroidia bacterium
TTTTAAATCTTTAAATTATAAATTGATGGACATTTTCGAAAGAATATCAAAGGATTCCGGTGGCCCGATCGGGCAATACCGTGAACGCGCCGATGGTTACTTCGCTTTTCCGCGTCTGGAAGGCGAGCTGGGACCGCGCATGACTTTCAACGGCAGGGAGGTGCTCTGCTGGAGTTTAAACAACTATTTGGGCTTGGCCAACCACCCCGAGATTCGTCGCGTGGATGCCGAAGCCGCCGCCAAATACGGCCTCGCCGCCCCCATGGGCGCCCGTATGATGACGGGTCACACCCGCATGCATGAGCATTTCGAGAAGGAGTTGGCTGACTTCGAGAAGAAGGAAGCCGCCTACCTCTTCAACTTCGGCTACCAAGGCATCGTGTCGACCATCGACACCCTGACCAGCCCGCATGACGTCATCGTCTACGACAACGAAGCCCATGCCTGCCTGCTCGATGGTATCCGTCTCCACATCGGCAATAAGTATAAGTACCGCCACAACGACATGGCCGACCTCGAGAAGAAACTGAAGGTCGCCACTGAGGTCGTCGCCAAGACCAACGGCGGCATCCTCGTCATCACCGAGGGCGTGTATGGCATGACGGGCGCTTTGGGCGACCTCGCCGGCATCGTGGCCCTGAAGAAGAAATATAGCTTCCGCATCCTCATCGACGACGCCCACGGCTTCGGCGTGATGGGTCCCAACGGCCGTGGTACCTCCGAGCATTTCGGCGTGATGGACGACATCGACATCTACATCGGTGCCTATGCCAAGGCCATGGCCATCATCGGTGGCTTTGTGGCTGGCCCGAAGTATGTCATTGAGTACCTGCGTTATAACATGCGTTCGCAGATGTATGCCAAGAGCCTGCCGCTGGCCATCGTGGAAGGCTGCGAGAAACGCTTGGAGATCATCCGCAGCGCCGAAGGCGACGCTTTGCGTGCCCAGCTGTGGAAGGTCACCCGTGCCTTGCAGAAGGGCTTCCGTGACCTGGGCTTCGACATCGGTCCCGCCGAGGCTTGTGTGACGCCGGTGCATGTGCAGGGCGACGTGGTGCAGGCCACCAACATCGCTATGGACCTGCGCGAGAACTACCGCATCTTCTGCTCGGTCATCACCTATCCCGTCATCCCCAAGGGCATGATCATCTTCCGTATCATCCCGACGGCGGCCCATACGATGGACGACGTCAACTACACATTGAACGCCTTCGCCGAGGTGCGCCAGAAGCTCGACAAGGGCTATTACGATGGCACAGAGGTGCCGAACATGAGGATCGAGTAAACGATTACTCGCTCGTCAATACAAGTCCCCATGCGCACATGCGCGTGGGGATTTTTATTATATTTTAAATAAGGTGGTGAGTTTTTTTGTAATTTTGCACTTTTATTAGAGTGGAAAATAACAACAAAACTATTGAATATGAATAACTTTACATTTCCCAAGAAGATGAGCCGCGTGCTTTTTACCCTTCTTTGTGCCCTGGTTGTGTCCTTGCCTGTGAGGATGATGGGACAAAACACTTTGACCGTTTATGACGGAGGAAACAATAGTACATTGGTTCCTTACTCTTATGAAAATAGAACAGCATGGCAAAAATGCGAGTTCGTCATTCCTGCTTCTGAACTTTCCTCTATGGGAGCCACAGCACAAAGCCCCAAAATCATAACAGATATGACCTTTTATTATAGTTGGTATGGATATAATACCGAATTATGTGATTTTAAGGTTTTTGTTGAAGAAGTCGGTTTTAATAGTTTTGAAGGCCAGTCTTCATTCCATGGCTATAACAATGCGACGATTGTTTATGAAGGGCGTTTGAATTATAATGAATCCAAAGTAAAAGTGTCGTTTGACCAAAACTTTGTGTATCATGGCGGTAATTTGTTAATTGGCATGTATACGACGAGGCAATGGTATTATTACGATGGAAGTACATATTTTTATGGAACAACGGTTTCAAACGGCGCTTTGGAAGGCTATGATGATGATCCGGAGAACATAACGCCAACCATAATTAACTTCATTCCCAAGACCACATTCTCTTACTATGACGCAGATTATTGCTTCGCGCCAAGGTGGTTGGAGTATGACGAAAACTCGTTGACATCCACCTCGGTTGAGTTGGACTGGACACCTCGTGGCAGCGAGACGGCATGGGGATTTGAGTATTCAACGGACTGGGGTTCGACCTGGACGGATTGTGGCGTTACTGCAAACCAGCATCCATATACGCTCAACAACCTGCAACCTGGAACTGAATATTATGTTCATGTGTATGCCAAGTGTGGCGCGGATAATGACAGCGAAGGATCCGAGGAAGCCTATATTAAAACGCTTTACTGCGACGTTGAAGACCAATGCGAGTTGCATTATGAGTTGAGAAGTTCAGATGGTGATTGGGGCTGGGGCTGGAGCTATATTGAAGTGTATTATATGCCGAACCAAGAAGATTATCTGTATTTTGATGAATTGACTCTTGGTGGCCGTGGAACATTACTGAAAGGTGATTTGACCGTGTGTGATGGAGGTTTATTCGATTTTGTTTGGAATGTGGGAGATTCAGAGGCCTTGCAATACATCTCTTTCGTTATCACTGACTCGTATGGCAATCCCCTTTACGATTCTTCCATTGATGGTGTGCCCACTGAAAATGGGTATCTTTTGGAAAATTATGAGGTCCAATGCCCCTTGTGCAAAAAGCCTCGGAACCTCAGTGTCGTAACGGCATCCACTTCCGCTTCCTTCACTTGGACGGCCGACAGTGGCCACAATTCTTGGGAGTTGCAGTATTCCACCGACGAGGTCAATTGGAGCGCTTCGCAGACCGTGACGGGAAATCCAACAGGTACTGTTAACTCATTGGATCCCGCCACGGAGTATTTCGTCCGTGTGCGCGCCAACTGTGGCGGTGGCGACTACAGCCCTTGGGCCGTCATCTCCTTCTACACCGATTGCGCAACACTCGTGGTCGATGCCACGCATCCTTTCTCGGAAGACTTTGAGTCCATCGAGCCATATGACCCATGGGGTCAAGGTGGCGGAGAATGGAAAGGATTAAGAATGGAGGCTCCGGTGTATAGACCGCTTTGTTGGGATTCATGGAACGGGTCAGAAGATTCGGAACAGATGATTTACCCCTATGTGTATTACGACGACTATGAGGTGGAATCCAACTGCTTGAAGTTCTATGTGTTCAACAATGTAGGCCAAGGGGCAAAACTCGACCAGTATGCCATCCTACCTGCTATTCAGGATGTTGGTGACTTGCAGATGCAGTTTAAGGCTAAGACTGAAGACTCCTACTATTCAGAGATTCCTTTCAGCGTTGGCGTGATGACCGATCCAGCCGATACGACAACCTTTGTGGAGATACAATCGTTTGAGGCTTCTCCAGGCTATGATGATTATGTGGTTTATTTCGGCACTTATTTGGGACAAGGCCAATACATCGCCATCAAACTTGGAACACCCTCTGGTGAATGGGAATCATACATGATGTTCGTTGACGATGTCGTGGTCTCAGAGCTGCCTACCTGCTTCGTTCCTTCAGGCTTTGCGGTTGATACCGTCGGTGAAACAACGGCAAATTTGTCATGGGTGCCTTACGGAAATGAAACCTCATGGCAGGTGCGCTATTCCACCGACCAAACCACTTGGACAACGGTGAACCACACGGAGCAAAATCCGGGCGACACCGTGACGAAACAACTCACAGGATTGAGAGCCAATAACTTGTATTACGTTCAAGTTCGCGCCAACTGCGGCAATGAGGATTACAGCGCTTGGTCGGCAGCGAAGAGTTTCCGCACGGCATGCGGCGAATACCAGGCGATACCTTATTATGAGGACTTTGAGACATGCTCTTATGAGAATCCGCTGCCGCAGTGCTGGGCATCCATCAATACAACGCCCACTAGCGGTTATCCCAGTTATACGAACGAGCCTATTTATCTTCCGGAGGATCCGTCCAATAACGCTAGTTTGTATTTTTGGTGCAGAGGCGCTTCCCTTGACCTTGCCCAATACGCCATCTTGCCTTATATGCAGGATATTCAATCGTTAAAGATGAGTTTCGTTGCCAAAGGTGAGTCGGACAATGCTTGGAATGCCTATAGTTCTGCATTCGAAGTGGGTGTCATGACCGATCCAGAAGACTACACCACCTTCCAAACGATTATGAGTCAGTTGGATTTTCATAATGCAACGAGATATTTTACTGTGTATTTCGATAATTATCAAGGTGAAGGAGGATACATCGCCATCAAGGTACCTGCAGAGACAGGCACATATAAGTATCTCAAGGTCGACAACATCGCCGTTGAGCAGGTGACATACAAGCCCGTCACGGCTTATTCAAACGAGAACCCGGGTTGGTGCCTCATCGCTTCGCCGATGATGGGTAGCATCTCGCCTGAAAGTGTTGACCAGATGACCAACGCGGAATACGACCTCTATGCCTTCGACCAAGATGCCGATGGTGAGGAATGGAGAAACTACAAGGCTCAAAGTTTTGGCTTGCAAAACGGCAAAGGTTATCTTTATGCCAACAGCAACAATGTGACGCTGGGCTTCGCTGGTGGATTGCAGCCCGCTGCAAGCATGGAAGTTGAACTTGATTATACTGCGGGCAATTCTTTTGCAGGTTGGAATCTCATAGGTAACCCGTTTGATTGCCTTGCGACGCTGGATGGCGTTGCGGATTACTATAGGATTAATGGCAATGTGCTTGAGGTTTCAAGCGGCGATATCGAGCCTTGTGAAGGTGTTTTTGTCAGAGCAACGGCCTCGGGTCAATCAGTAACCTTTGAGAGGGCGGATGGCATCGCTCAAAACAATGATGAAACGAAGGGATTGCTGAACCTCGGCTTGTATGGACACAGCATGAATCATCGTCTTGACCTCGTCCGCATTCGCTTTGGAGAGGGCGACAACCTTGACAAACTCAACCTGTTGTCTGATCCCAACAAACTCAGCATCGTGCTAGACGGTTCGGAATATGCTGTTGTGTACGGCGCAAACCAAGGCGTGATGCCTGTTAACTTCAAAGCGGCAAAGGACGGAAATTACACTTTAGCCGTTGATATCGAAGGTGTCGACATGGCCTACCTCCACCTCATCGACAATATTACTGGTGTTGAGACCGACCTGCTTAAGACGTCTACCTACACCTTCGAAGCCCATCAGGCCGATTATGCCTACCGTTTCAAGTTGGTGTTTGCCATCAACGGAGAGGACGGCTTGACGGGTTCAGACGACTTCGCGTTCTTCACCAACGGCAACTGGGTCATCCTCAACGATGGCGAAGCCACCCTTCAGGTGATTGACATTAACGGCCGCATCCTCCGTAGCGAGACCATCAACGGCAGTGTCAATGTCAACGTGAACGCCGCACCTGGCATCTACATGATGCGCCTCGTAAACGGCGACAATGTGAAGGTGCAGAAGATCGTGGTGCAATAATCCGTGGTCGTTTGCGCAAGCCTAAGCGGGAGGAACTTGTTCTTCCCGCTTTTTTTTGCATTATCCAAATATTATCCCTATCTTTGCACTTTCATAAAACTAGACAGTCACAAAAATAGGATAATATGATTCTTATCAAACAAGCTGGCGTTTACGTCAACATTTTGAATTGCAAACTCAAAAAGCACCTTTCGGAGGTGTTCAAGAAAAACGGCGTTAACCTGACGGCGGAGCAATACCTCGTTATGGATACGTTGTGGAACGAAGGCACACTCACCCAACAGGCCATCGCATTCATCATCCAAAAGGACAAGAACTCGGTGACACAATTCATCGACAACCTCGAGAAAAAAGGCCTCGTGACTCGTTCCGTTTCCAAGGACGACCGCCGTGTGAACAATATCGTCGTGACCGAACAAGGCATGGCGATGAAGGACTCCACCAAGAAACTCGCCATCGAGACGATGGAAAAAGCCCTTGAGGGCATTCCCGAACAGGATGTGCTGACCTTCGTTGATGTGCTTAAAAAGGTGTGTGCCAACATTTGACGGTTTTCAAGTTTTTTTTGTCAAATGGCATGATAATTGGATGTTTTTCTCGTTATAAGGTTAGGTTTTTATACTTTTGTAACCCAAATTTTTCAATGAAATGAACAGAATCACAAGATTTTTGATGGCGATCTGCACTGTGGCTTTGGCTCTGTCGGCTTGCAATAAGGGACCGGGCGAAGGCGGCACGGGCACGATACAAGGCATCGTGAAACTGGTGCATCATCCCGATGATGACTTCACCTTGACGGCCGACACCATGCCCGCTGCCAAGACCGATGTCTTCATCGTCTATGGCGACGAGGCTTACTTTGGCGACGACGTAGAGACTGGTGCCGACGGAATGTATCAGTTTGAGTACCTTTTGCCAGGCAACTACACGGTGTTTTCCTATTCCACTTTGCCTTCGGGCGAGAAAATCGCAGTGAGCGAGACGGTGGAATTGCAGCGTGGCACAACGGTCAATGTGCCGACCATTTACATCCATGACGGCAAGGCTTACGGCACGTCCATCATCAAAGGACAGGTGCATGCCACCTATTATCATAACGGCAGCTATCGTGGCGAAGGCTGGGCTTGCGAGCACCGCGTCTACATCCGCCGGGTTGGCGAGGACCTGCCTTTCAACGACACCCGCGTGGGTCCCGATGGCTACTTTGCTTTCCAGAAACTGCTACCTGGCAACTATGAGATCTTTACCGCCTCCGACGACATCAATACGGAAATCCCCGACTTTGTATTCCAAAGCATTTCGGTGGACGAGGCAGGACAAGTTTATGAGTTGCCGGAACAATTTGAAGTGATCATCAATGTGTGAAGAATGCTGAATGTGGAATGCTGAATGCTGAATGTGAAATGCTAAATGCGGAATGTTGAATATGGAATGTTGAATGTTGAATATGGAATTTTAAATTTTAAATCCTGAAAATCTTGAAATCTTCTAGTTATGAAAAAGTTACTGATATTATTGGCATTTGTTACGCTGAGTTTTGGCACCTTCGCGCAATCGGTGTCGGAGAGCACCATTTCCAAGCGTGAGAACCGTAGGGGCATGGTGCTAAAGGAATGGAACACGCCTGCGGGCGACAAACGCGCCTTCCTTGACCGTAAGACGACCTACGACGAGTTTGGCCGCAAGATTGAGGAAATCGAATATGCCAGTTACGGCCAGAAATGGCGTGTGGTGTATGAATATCCGGCCAATAGCGACATCACGGCAAAAGTGGTGCGCGAAATCGAGTACAACGACCGCGACAAGGTGGTGCGCATCCGCAAATACGAATATGACGAGGACGGCTCCAAGGTGCGCCAAGTCAACTACTACCCGAACGGGAAGCTGGAGTCGGTGAAGACGTTCGAATATGTGCCCAAATAAGGCCTAATGGAGGAAATTCTCGGCATAGTGCAAGGCATGGAACCTATCACGCTCGACGAGATGAGCGGCGTGAAGCTGATGAACCGCATCGACACAAAATATGTGGTGACGGAGACGCAGCTGCGAGACATCCTTATGCGCATCCGTGATGCCTACTATGCCCAAGAAGTGGAGGGGAACCGCTTGTCGCCCTACAGCACAGTGTATTACGACACACCCGACCTGACGATGTACCTCATCCATCATGACCGTCACTTGGTGCGCGACAAAGTGCGCGTGCGTACATACGTCGACTCTCACCTGACTTTCTGCGAGGTGAAGCACAAGAACAACAAAGGGCGCACGAAGAAAAAACGCATCAAGGTAGAAGCCATCCCCAACATCCTCGACAACCCCGAGGCTGCGGCGTTTCTGGCGGAGAAACAACCGTATCCTATTGGGACCTTAAGCCCGCATCTCGTCACCATCTTCGACCGTTTCACCTTGGTGAACTACGGCAAGACCGAGCGCCTCACCATCGACTGTAACCTGCGCTTCGAGAACCTGCGTAGTGGCAACAAGGCCTCGATGGCCCCCCTTGCGGTGATGGAGCTGAAACAAGACGGGCGCGCCCACTCGTTGCTGAAAGATGTGCTCTTCGACATGCGAATCAGGCCGTTCAAGGTGAGTAAATATTGCATAGGCACCTGCCTGACCCGTCCTGAGGTAAAGCAGAACCGGTTTAAGAAAAAGCTGAGGAGAATGGAGAAACTTAAGACTATGGCTGCTCCTCCTATTGCAGGAGATTGCGGATCAAGTCCGCAATGACTCCTTAGGCTTTAGCTGCCATAGGCCAACAACAAATCGAAGATTCGACGAAATCAATTAAACAATTAAACAAATAACAATCAACAAATATGAACCTACTACAAATCAACCTTCAGGACTTCGACCCTGACATTGCGCGCGAGTTTGGCGCAGGCGCCTCGGGGATGGATTTCCTCGGCGTGTCGCTCTTCGACGGGCAGAGCCTCTTGACGACATTGATCCGCTTCGTGTTCAACTTCCTCGTCTGCTGGGTCATCATCCACTTCTTCTATTACAAGAAGGCCAACCGCAAGGACTATTATTTCACTTTCCTTATGTTTGCCGTGGTCATCTTCCTCATCATCTCGCTGATGGAAAACATGAAGATGAACATCGCCTACGCCTTGGG
>CADAPW010000095.1 GCA_902789915.1 uncultured Bacteroidia bacterium
AAGTTGAAAATGCCCGTTTCCGCCGATTGGTGCTCGCCAAAGGTCTCATAGTCCATGAAGATGTTGACCACTTCTTCCTCCTCGGACAAGGCATTGAGCCAGTTGACGAAGTCTTCGGCGCGGAAGCCGTCCTGCACAAAGCGGAAAGCAATCTCGTCGCTAAACTTAAAGTTACGCAGCAAGACCTTCAACTTCGGATTAATGGCGTTGGCGTACATGTAGTTGGGACTCTTCCAACCCAAGATGTGCTTGGCACCCTCAGTGAGCATGAGGTTGTAGCCCATGTCGGCCACCGCTGCACCAATCTCGTCGCTGTAAATCAACTCGGTGTTGCGGAAGGTCTTCGGCGTAACGCCAAACACCTCTTTCATCTTGTGCTTGTGCGCCGTCACCTGCTTTTTGAACTCGTCGGGGTTGTTCAGCGATGCCAAAGAATGTGCATAGGTCTCAGAAAGCACCTCCACCTTGCCTGTGGCGACCAGTTTTTGGAAGCTCTCCAACACATCAGGGGCATACTGCTCCATCTGTTCGATGGCGATGCCCGAGAAGGAGAAGGCCACCTTGAACTTGTCGCCGAATTTCTCAATTTGCTTCATCAGCAGGTCGTTCATGGGCAAGTAGCATTTTTCTGCCACACGTCGCATCACCATACGGTTGCTGTAATCATCATAATAGTAGTGTTTCTTACCAATTTCGAAGAAACGATACGTGCGAAGCCTGTAAGGCTGATGCACTTGGAAATAGAAACAGATTGATTTGCTCATATCTAGTATTTTTTATTATTCGCTAATTAAACCACTGACTCATAAACTGCCTTAATCTTCTTCGCGGCCAACTCCCACTTGAGGCTGTCCACCTCGTCTTTGCCTTCGTCCTTGAAGCAGTCGGCCAAAGGCTTGTAGTGGCAGAGTCCATAGATGGCGTCGGCCAGGCCGTTGATATCCCAGAAGTCGACCTTCAAGGCATGCTTGACGACTTCGGAAACGCCCGACTGCTTGCTGATGACCACCGGTACGTTGAGACGCATGGCTTCCAACGGCACGATGCCGAACGGCTCGGAGATGGACGGCATGACGAACACGTCGGTCATGGCGAACATCTGGTCGACGGCCTCACCTTTCAGGAAGCCTGTGAAATGGAAGTGGCTGCCCATGCCGAGCTGCGCCACGCGGCGGATCATCTTCTCCAGCATGTCGCCCGTGCCCGCCATCACGAAATGGATGCTCGGGTCGACCTGGTGAATCTTATAAGCCGCCTCAATGTAGTACTCAGGGCCTTTCTGGTAGGTGATTCTTCCAAGGAAGGTCACCACCTTGGCATCCAAGCCGCTGCGCTCATATTCCGACTTGGGCTTGTCGTTAGGCTCGACGGCATTGTGTACCGTCACAACCTTGGCAGGGTCGATGCCGTATTTCTCGATGACGATATTTCTTGTCAAATTACTCACCGTGATGACACGGTCGGCGGCCTCCATGCCACGACGCTCAATGGCGTACACATCCGTGTTGATGTTCTCGCCCGAGCGGTCGAACTCCGTGGCGTGCATGTGCACTACCAGCGGCTTGCCCGTGGTCTCCTTCGCCGCGATGCCTGCTGAATAGGTCAGCCAGTCGTGGGCGTGGATAACATCGAAGTCGTATTTTGTGGCAATCGACGAGCCTATCAAGGCATAGCGTGCCACCTCCTCCATCAGGTTCATGCCGTATTTGCCCGAAAACTGATAGTTGCGGGCAAACACCGAACCAGTGCGGTTGAAATGTTCTACGGTGCTATAGCCATCCTTATATTTCAAAAACTCCTCTGGCCCGACATACGGGATGATGTTGGAGCCGATTTCCATATACTGCACGCGTTCCCAATAGCTGCGGTCCTTTTCATGGTCGATGTCGATGGTCACGTCGCTGGCATTGAGCAGGCGGATATTCGTCTGGTCTTCATCGCCGTAGGCACGAGGCACCACAAACAGCACCTCCACGTCGTTCTTGGCCAAACCTTTTGTCATACCGAAGCAAGCCGTTCCAAGGCCGCCGGTAATATGGGGCGGAAACTCCCACCCAAACATCAGGACTCTCATCTTGAGCCTCCTTTCTTATTAAGTTCGTCAATCAAATATTTCATGTAAAGCAAGGCACCCACACTCGTCGACTGCGAAATGCAACCACGAGCCTCATGCGGCGGATTGCCATCATAAATCTCTGAAATCGTGCCGATTCCATTATCTTTGATAGCATCCTCGAAGCCGTTATACAAGTCCTCCAAATAAGGCAGCGAAGTCTTACCGAACAACTTCACCGAGAGGTCGGCGTAAAACATAATCAGCCAAGGGAAGGCTGTGCCGTTGTGATAAGCCCTTTCGCGCTCGCTGTGGTTGCCTATGGTAACGCCTTTGTAACCCTCATCGTTGGGTGACAAGGAGCGTATGCCTCTCACAGTCAACAACTCGGAGTGGGCAATGTCGAAGGCACATTTTTGCATCTCGTCGCTCATCGGGGTGTAAGGCAATGCGGCCGCCAGCATCATGTTGGGGCGCACTTGCGTATTTTTCTCATTGCTGTTCACGTAGTCGTAGAAGCCATTGGTCGCCTTATTAATAAAGGTGTCGGCGAAAGCGGCTTTCACCTTGTCGGCCACATCGTTCCATTTTTTCAGCAGTGTGCTCTTTGGATCGGCGACCTTCAGTAGCTCAACAGCATATCTTAATGCGTTATACCACAACGCATTGACTTCAATCGCCAAGCCTGTGCGCGGTGTCCAAGGTTTTCCTTGGGCGAAAACATTCATCCACGTCAGGGCCAAGTCACGGTTGCCGGCATAAAGGAGGCCGTTGTCCAAGATATGCACGTTGAAATCCGTGCCTGTGATGAAACTCTCCAAAATGGTCGTCATAGGTTTCTTGTACTTGCGCCAGATGTCCTTCTTCTCCTTGCCCAACATCTTTTCGTAGAGTTGCAGCACATAGAAGAACCACAACGGTGAGTCGACTGCGGTGAAATACAAGCTTTTCTGGTAGTAGCGATGCGGGAAGAATGGGCCTTGCATCCTCGAGACCAGATAGTCCAATGCTTCGGTGAAAGTCTTCTCGTCGCCTTGCGCCAATGCGATGCCAGGTAACGAAAGGAACATGTCGCGGCTGCACGAGCCAAACCACGGGAACCCGGCCCAAAGCCGTGTGCCTTTCTCATCACGGATGATGAACTGGTCGGCGGCCTTCACAAGGCAGTCCTCATAACTCGTCTGTGGCAGCAGGCGTTTCACCTCGGCCTCGCATTGACGCTTGATGGAGGCAGGATTCTGTTCCTCAAGGCTGACAGAGAGGATGACCGTGTCGCCCTTCTTCATCTGCAACTCGAAGAAACCAGGGACAAACTGGTCCTCGACGGCCTCGTAGCCGCGTTCTTGTTCGCGGATATAGAGCATATTGTAGTACCAATGCGGCACATGGGTATATTGCGCGGCTTTCGAGAACTGCAGGAACAGCCTTGAATAGTCCTTATAGAGCTGCCATGATGCGCCGTTTTTCACCAATTCGACCTTGCGACTGGCCTCATGGTTTTCGTGCGTCAGCATGTGGACATTACGGAAAGCCAGGAAAGGCAACACCCTCAACGTGATCGGCACAACCGACTCGCGCAAGGTGTAACGCACAAAAAGCCTCGCCTCGGTGGAGGAGAAAATCAGCTCCTTGTCCAGCACCACATTGCCGATGCGATAGGTCAGCTTCGGCATCGGGTCGGCAGTGAAGTCGCGGATGTACTTGTGACCACGCGGTGCGAACACGCCATTGGGGTACATGTGCACGCCAAGGTGAAACTCTTCCTTGTTCTCAATGATGGTCTCGTCGAGACTCGACAGCAGCACATGGTTGTTGTTGTCCAACTGAGGCTGCGGCACCACCAAAAGGCCGTGGTATTTTCTTGTGTTGCAGCCAATCACCGTGGTGGCGAGAAACGCTCCTAAGGCGTTGGAACGCAGCACTTCACGATTGAGTGTAAACTCCAGATTGACTAGTTTTTTCTTATCCCAGGAAATGTAACTCATATATTTTTTTCAAAATTTGCATAAAAAACCGACTACAAAGATAATGTTTTTGTTTTTCGCAATAGAAAAAAACACATTTTTTTATCTTTGCAGCGAAAAAAGAATCATCAAACATCATAAAATATGGCAAAAAAACTTATCAACATGATCGCATTGAGCGTAATCGCACTGGCCTCGTGCAACACGAAGAACGAGCCTAAACCTGAGGCTGAAGCCCCGAACCCTTTCCTGACCGAATACACGCCCCCCTTCCAGGTGCCGCCATTCGACCAAATCAAGAACGAGCATTATCTGCCTGCTTTTGAGGCGGGTATGAAAGAACAATTGGCCGAAGTGGAAGCCATCGTCAACAACGAAGAGACACCCACCTTCAAGAACACCATCCTGCCTTTCGACAAGTCGGGGCAGATTCTTGACCGTGTCAGCAATGTGTTCTTCAACCTCAACGAATGCCTCACCGACGACGAGATGATTGCCATCGCCGAAGAGGTACTGCCTCTGCTCTCAAAGCATGGCGACAGCATTATGATGAACCCGAAACTCTTCGAGCGCATCGACTATGTGTATCAACATCGCAACGAAATGAGCCTTGACGACCAACAAATCCGTGTGGTGGAAAAGTACCATCAGGACTTTGTGCGTAGCGGCGCCGCCCTCTCCGCCGACAAACAAGAGGAGCTGAGCAAAATCAACGAGCAGCTTTCGACCTTGAGCCTGCAATTCGGCAACAACCTTTTGAAAGAGAATGCCAACTACAAACTCGTCATTGAGGACGAGAAAGACCTCGCTGGTTTGCCTCAGGGTAGCATCGATGCTGCAGCCGAACAAGCCAAAAAGGACGGCATGGAAGGCAAATGGGTGTTCACCCTCAGCAAGCCCAGCCTCATCCCCTTCCTGCAATATGCCGAGAACCGCGACCTGCGCGAACAGATGTATAAGGCCTATTACAATCGTGGCGACAACAATAACGAGTACGACAACAAGACACTCATCAAGCAGATGCTGGAACTGAGGCTAAAAAAAGCACAACTCTTTGGCTATGAAAACTTTGCCGATTATGTATTGGCTGTCAACATGGCGAAAGATTCAAAAACCGTGGACAAGTTCCTCATCGACATCTTCAACCCCGCACAGGAACTGGCCAAGCATGAACTCGCCGAGATGCAAGCCATTGCTGACGCCGAAGGCGCTGGTTACAAACTCGAAGGCTGGGACTGGTGGTACTATGCCGAGAAGCTCCGCAACGCCAAGTACAACTTCGACGAAAACTACATCAAGCCCTACCTCACCGTCGACAATGTGCGTAACGGCATGTTCGAGGCTGCCAACAAACTCTATGGTGTCACCTTCACAAAGAACGAGACGCTGCCCGTCTACTATCCTGGTGTGGAGACTTACGAGGTGAAAGAAGCCAACGGCGATTTCCTCGGCATTCTCTATCTCGACTACTATCCGCGTGAGTCGAAGAGCGGTGGCGCCTGGTGTACCAGCTTCCGCGAGAGCGGTTACGACATCAACGGAAACAAGGTTTACCCCGTTGTTTCACTCGTGATGAACTTCACCCCTGCTTCAGGCGACACCCCTGCTCTGCTCACTTGGGACGAGACCGAGACCATGTGGCATGAGTTTGGCCACTCGCTGCACGCCTTCTTCAGTGACGGTCTCTACGACCGCACCTGCGGCAACGTGCCCCACGACTATGTGGAGCTGCCTTCGCAAATCATGGAGAACTGGGTCGCCGAACCTGAGGTCATCCGCATGTACGCCAAGCACTACCAAACTGGCGAAGTCATGCCCGACAGCCTCATCGCCAAAATCGAGAACAGCGCTTTGTTCAACCAAGGCTTCATGACCACCGAACTCATCGCCGCCTCCATCCTCGACATGAAGTTCCACGAAATCACCTCCATTGACGAAATCAAGGCTATGGACGTGGACGCTTTCGAGAAAGAGCAGATGGATGCCATCAGCCTGATGCCCGAGATTCTGCCCCGCTACCGCAGCACCAACTTCGCCCACATTTTCAACGGTGGCTACTGCGCTGGCTACTACGCCTACACCTGGGCCGAAGTGCTCGACAAGGATGCCTTCAACTATTTCAAGACTTCCGGCAACCTCTTCAATCCCGAGCTGGCCGCCTCGTTCCGCAAAAACTGCCTGCAGGAATGTGGCAACGACGAAGGCATGGTGCAATACCGCAAGTTCCGTGGCCAAGATCCGGAATATGAACCTTATTTGAAAGCCAGAGGACTTAAGTGAGTTAACAGTTAGCAGTTAGCAGTTAACAGTTAGGAGTTAAGAGTTATGAGTTAAAAGTTGAAAGTTTAGAGTTATAGTTGTTATGAAACGTGTCATTATCATATTAACAATTTGTTTGTCTGTTATTTGCGCGCAGGCCCAGAGCGACAAGGCGAAGTCTTCTTCCCGCCCGAAAGTGGGGGTCGTGCTCGGTGGCGGCGGTGCAAAAGGCGCCTCACACATCGGTGTGCTGAAATACCTCGAAGAAATGGGCATCCCCGTCGACTATGTGGCGGGCACCAGCATGGGTTCCATTATCGGTGGTCTTTACGCCTTAGGTTACTCGCCCGATGAATTGACTAAACTTATCGCCTCCATGAACTGGAGCGAATACATAGGCAACAAAATCGACCGTTCCTCCATGTCGCTGGAGACCCGAAAGCGCAGCAGCACCACCCAACTCTCCATCCCATTCAGCCTTGAAAGCCTCTTCGACAAAGACCCCAACACCAGCCTGATCAACAACCTGCCCAGTGCATACGTCAACAACAGCTCGCTTGTCAACCTGTTCAACGACCTGTGCATTGGTTATCAAGAGGAGATGGATTTCAACGACTTGCCGATTCCTTTCGCCTGTATCGCCACCGACATCGCCACCGGTGAAGAAGTGGTGATGCGCAGCGGCAGCATGCCAACCGCAATGCGAGCCAGCATGGCCATCCCGGGTGTGTTTTCGCCTGTCACCATTGGCGACAAGGTGCTCGTCGATGGCGGTTTGGTCAACAACTTTCCCGCTGATGTATTGAAAGAGATGGGCGCCACCATCATCATCGGTGTAGAAGTCACCAACGAGAAAAAGATTACCCAAAAGGACATCCAATCACTGCCACAACTGCTCGGCCGTTTGGTCGTAAACAGCACCCAAGGCAAACGCAAGGCAAATCGCGAGCTTTGCGATGTGCATATCATCCCCGACGTCAGCGGCTTCGGCATGCTCAGCTTCACGCCTGAAGCCATTGACACGCTTGTCGGCAGGGGTTTCAAAAAAGCCGCCGAGTATCACGACCAACTATTGGAAATCAAGCGGAAAATTGATAAGGCGGCCGGTCACCCAGTCACCAAAGAGCTACATGCGCCCAAGGCTCGCAACCTTACGGACGAGAGTGTGACCATCAGTTCCATAGAGTTCAACAACGTTCCTGAACGCGACAGTCGTTGGCTGATGCGCAAAGGCGGACTCAAAGCAGGCAACAAATACAACAAGGACGAGATTGACCATGCCGTCAACTTGTTTCGTGGCACGGGTTGCTATGATGAAATCACCTACGCCTTAAAAGAGCAAGATTCCACCAATAGCGACGGGCGACTCGATGAATTCTACGACCTGTCTTTCCAAATGAAACCCGCAAAGCCCCATGTGGTAGGCTTAGGTTTCCGCTACGACACCGAGGAAGGTGCCGCCTTGTTGCTCAAGGTGGGCCTAAACGAGAAGAAATTCGGTGGCTCGAAACTCGACTTGAAGGTCAAGCTCAGCTACAACCCCAAAATCAACCTCACTTACACCTATTCCAAGCCTGCCTTAGCCAACTTCAGCGTTGCATACGACTATAGGAACGAGCATTTCGGTGTCTTGATAAGTAAAAAATCCCTTAATTTGCGTTACCAGCAGCAAAAAGTGAGTGGCTATGTCTCGCAGTTCCACCTGCTCAATTTCAGCACCAATGTAGGCTTGTCGTATACCGGCATGAAATATGACCTCGCGTCTTTAGACGAAGACAGTGAGATGGACACCATTCTTCTCCGTGACACCAGAATGCTCACGCCTTTTGTCAGCCTTACTTACGATAATCTTGACGACACCTACTTCGCCAAGCATGGTGTTTCGGCCAACATCACTTCCCATTTCTATTACGAGACCAAGGAAAAAGGCAAATACTTTGACCTCAGCTACTCCGTTCTAGGCTACATTACGCCCAAAAACGGAAGATTCACCATCATTCCACAGCTTTACGGCCGTTTCTCGTATGTCCCCGACCTTAGAAACATGCCTTTAGGCATGGCCAACCTGTTTGGCAGCGAGATTCCAGGCCGTCATTTCGAGGAACAAATGCCATTTATCGGCATTGGCAGCATTGACGCTACCGACAACAGCATAATGAGCATTCTTCGTTGCGACTTGCGGTACAATTTCTATGGGAAGCATTATTTGACAGCCATGTATAACATCATGGCAAATTGGTCCAATTGGATTGGCAGCAACTTCTCCGAA
>CADAPW010000096.1 GCA_902789915.1 uncultured Bacteroidia bacterium
GCCTACTGGGGCGACCAGCCTGGCACCAGCGGCCCCGTCTACGTAGGCGCCATCGTGGTGTTCCTCTTCGTCTTGGGTGCCTTGACGGTGAAAGGCAAGCTGAAATGGGCCTTGCTCATCGCCACCTTACTCTCCATCCTACTCAGCTGGGGCAAGAACTTCATGGGCTTCACCAACTTCTTCTTGGACTACATTCCTGGCTATGCCAAGTTCCGAGCCGTGTCGATGACCTTGGTCATCGCTGAAGTGACAATGCCATTGTTGGGATTCCTCGGCTTGGCCGAAATAGCGAAAGACCCCGACGGCTTCAAGAAACACCAGAAAAACTTCTTCATTGCCTTGGGCATCACGGCGGGCATCTGCCTGTTGTTCCTCGCTGCCCCGAAGCTGTTCTTCAGTTTCCTAAGCCAAGAAGAAGCCAAGCAGTTTGCGTCGTTGAGCGCAGGCAAAGACGGTGCTGTTTACGCCCAATTTGCATCGCAACTCGAGAATGTGCGCATCGCCATCTTCCGCAAGGATGCCTTGCGCAGCCTGCTGTTCATCCTCCTTGCCGCCGTGCCGATTTTCCTCTATGGCAAGGGCAAGCTGAAGGGACAAATCGCCTTCCCCATCCTCGCCGTGTTGGTGTTGGTCGACATGTTCCCCATCGACAAGCGCTACCTCAACAACGACAAGTTTGTCGACAAGCAGCAATATGACAACCCATTTACCGCTACGGTGGCCGACCAAGCCATTTTGGCCGACGATGCCTTGGGCTACAGGGTAGCCGACATCACCAAAGACATGTTCAACGATGCCAGCACCTGCTATTTCCATAAGTCACTAGGTGGCTACTCGGGTGCCAAGCTGCGTCGTTACCAAGATATCATCACGCAATACCTCGGCGGAGAGCTGAACCAACTCAGGGGTGCCAAGAGTGCGCAAGACATGATGCAGACCTTGGCACATCTGAAAGTGCTGAACATGCTGAACACCAAGTACATCATCTACAATCCCAACGCACAGCCTTTTCCCAATGACTTTGCATACGGCAACGCATGGGTCGCTAACGACATCCAATGGGTCGACACACCCAACGAGGAAATCGATGCCATTGCCACAACGGATTTGCAACGCGCCGCCATCTTGAGCAAAGAGTTTGAAGACAAGGTTGGTGAGTATCAATTCACGGACAGCATTGCGCCGCAAATCGAGTTGGTGGAGTACAAGCCCAACAAGTTGACTTACAGTTTCAAATCGGCCCTTCGACAGGCTCAGGGACCTCAGACCGCCAATTATCTTGTTGTCTTCTCTGAGATTTGGACCGAGAAAGGCTGGAAGATGACCATCGACGGACAGGAGCAGCCGCTGCTGCGTGCCGACTACCTCCTGCGTGCCGCCATGGTTCCCGCCGGCGAGCATCGGAGCCATCGTTTATACTTTCAAACCCAAGAAAGAGGAAAAGGCATGAAGCGCGTCCTCATCATCACGTACTATTGGCCCCCATCGGGCGGCAGCGGCGTGCAGCGTTGGCTGAAGATGTCGAAATACCTGCCCGAAAACGGCTGGCAACCCGTGATATACACCACAGAAGGCGCTGAATATCCTATTGTAGACCCTTCGTTGGAGAAAGACGTCGCACCCGAAACGGAAGTCATCAGGCGACCGATTTTCGAGCCTTACGCCTTCTACAAGAAGTTTTTGGGGCTGAAAAAGGAAGAAACGGTGAAGATGGGGTTCATCCAAGAGAAGGAAAAGAAAAAAGGCTGGAAGGAAAACCTCTCGTTATGGATTAGGGGCAACCTCTTCATCCCCGACGCACGTCGCTGGTGGGTGAAGCCTTCGGTGAGATACCTTAAAAGCTACCTGAAAGAACATCCCGTCGACGCCATCATCAGCACGGGGCCACCCCACTCCATGCATCTGATTGCCATGAAGCTAAAGAAAGCCTTGCGTATCCCGTGGGTAGCCGACTTCCGTGACCCTTGGACCGAAATCGACTACTACAACGGCCTACACCTCACCCGTTGTTCCGACCGTAAACATCACCGCTTGGAACGTGAAGTGTTGTCCAAAGCCGACAAGGTGGTGACCGTGGCGCCTGATGGAGCAAGAAGATTGGGAAAGATAGGCAACAGAAACGTCAGGGTGGTCTACAACGGCTTCGACCGCGACGACGATGCACAAACGCCCATCAGCCTGCCTGAGAGCTTCACCATCACCTACCTTGGTGTCCTCTCAAAGATTCAAAACCCCAAGAACTTGTGGCAAGTTTTAGGCGAACTCATCAAAGAAGATGAAAAATTCAACAAAGACCTAAAAATCAATATAATAGGACAGATTGACAATTCGGTTTCGCAATCCATCGAGGAGCAAGGCTTGTCCCAGCATGTCACCTATTCGCCTTACATCCCTCACGACCAGGTATCGGCGGTGCATCGCAGTTCCACCCTGTTGTTGCTCTTGCTCATGCCCGACAGCGAGCCACGCGCCAAAGGCCTGTTGACAGGCAAGCTCTTCGAGTATCTGGCCTCGGGTCGTCCCATCCTCTGCATCGGTCCCGAAGACGGCGACGCGGCGAGGATCCTCAAAGAAACACAGGCCGGGGTGATTGTCAGGTTTGAGGATAGGGAGAGGATGAAGGAAACAATTAAAGAACTGTATCAGAAGTATTTGGAGAACGGCTTACCCGACAATTCCAATGCTGAGATTGAACGATACTCTCGGAGGGAATTAACAAAACAATATGCTAAAATCCTAAACCAAATCGAATTCTAATGGCAACCGGCATCAACACCAATGGCACCATCAAAGTCTGTCATCTGGCCAGCAAGCACAAGATGAACGACATGCGCATCTTCGAGAAAGAATGCAAGTCGTTGGCTAAAGGTGGGTTTGACGTAACGCTCATCGGGTTTGGCGACCAGCCCAAGACGGAAACGATTGACGGCGTCAGGTGCATTGTCTTGTATTGTCCTATCAAAAACAACCTGGAGTTGCTCAGAAAACGCAACAAATTGAGTCTTGAAGCAGCCTTACAAGTCGACGCCGACATATATCATCTTCACGAGCCCGAGTTGTTGCCTATCGGAATGAAGCTAAAGCGGAAAGGCAAGATTGTCATCTTTGACAGCCATGAATACTACGGATGGCAACTTCGCGATAACATCCACAAAATCAAGGTAATAAAAACGCCTGCTTCCCTCATGAAAGTGCTCGGCAGCCTCTACATGCGCTACGAAAAACATGTCTGCATGAAAATCGACGGGGTGGTTCAGGTATGTACCATGAATGGCGTTGACTATTTCGACCATCGTTGCCGAAAGACCTTGTTTATCAGAAATTTACCAAGTCTCTCCGATTACACGAGGAAAACGCCTATCGACTATTCGCAAGGTCCAGCCGTGGCGATGATTGGAGGCATTACCAAAGAACGAGGCATCACGCAACTCATTGAAGCGGCATGCCAAGCCAAAGCGAAATTGCTCTTGGCAGGTGCTTTCTCACCCAAGACCTACGAAACAGAACTAAAAGCCTTGCCCGCCTACGCCTGTGTCGACTACAAAGGCTTTTTGGACAAGAACGGTATGGTAGCCCTGTTAGAAGAAGCCAACATCGGCGCCTCTACCCTGCTCAATGTCGGACAATACGACAAAATCGACACCCTTCCGACCAAGGTCTACGATTACATGTCAATGCAACTGCCCGTTGTCATTTCCGACACAGGATTTGCGCAAAAGATGAATGACAAGTATCACTTTGCTATTTGCGTCGACCCCGCAAAGCCTGAAGACATTGCAAACGCCATCCGATGGATTTACGAGCATCCTGAGCAAGCTTATGAAATGGGCAATAACGGGCGCAAAGCCATTGAAGAGGAATTCAATTGGGAAAAAGAGAGCGAAAAACTGATTGGTTTTTACAACGAGCTATTATCCAAAAAAACTTGACGATAATCGTCCCTTGGGCCAATAATCCAGTTGAATCCTCTATTACGACTTTTTTCGTTACGACTTTTTTCGTAATAGGCTTGCTTACAAATTATTGTTCAAACAACACCCTGCTAGCAAAAAAAAGTTTTTTTATTCAAATAAAACTCGTAGTTTTGCCATGTCGCAAAGTTGCACGAGATAATATTCTTCGCCATGAAAAAAAGTGTTTTGTTTCTGGTTTTCCTGCTCTCCAAACTGATGGGTTATGGACAAACAATTAACAACGAAGGCAAGACCGTTTTCCCTGACAATGTTATCCAAAGCAACTGCAACCATCCGCTCGAAGGCAACCCATGGGAAATACAATTGCTTCATTCAAGCGCTGACCAAGACGTTGCCTCCTATTCTCCTATCATAGTGGGCGACGTCGACGGCAACGGCGTGAGCGACATCGTGGTGGCCAAATACAACGGCAACAACTACCGCAGTCGCGAAGTTCCTGATACCATCTATCTTTCCAATGGCCCTTACGCTATCGGACGCTATCCCAAAGCTGACGGCACGATGGAAGGGGCCATCTTCATACATTGTTACGACAAGAAAATCCGCGCCTACTCCATCAACGGCACGTTGCTGAACGTCTCTGACCGTGCCACCTCATGCGATGGCATGGTATCGCTCGCCGACTTCAACGGCGACGGCTTTCCCGAAGTGTATGCTGGCAGCGACATCTTTGATGCCGCCACATTGAAATGGCTTTGCTCGGGACCTGCCAACGGCAACAAAGGCTTGGGATACAGAGGCACGCCTGCCTACAGTAACGGCACCTATCACCACACTTATTACGCCATGTCGCTGGCTTATAACGCCCTTGGCGATGAAAAGCAAGAGCTGATTTGCGGCAATACCATTTACACCGTAAACATCGTCAGCCGCACCAATGCCAACTTGAACTCCGTCACGGTGGCAAAGACTATCACACCACCAAGCGGATGTTCTCAAGACGGCCATGTCTGTCTTGCCGACTTCGACCTTGACGGTGAGACGGAAGTCCTTGTTATCCGCGACGACACCAACGACCAGATTGTTGACAACACCTATTTTTATGCCTATAAGCCCTCCAACGCGCAAATCCTCTTCCAAAAAGCCCTCCGTTGCGCCAGCACCAGCTATGTTTTCATCGGCAACACCGACACTGAGCCTTATCCCGAAATCATCTTCCTCGAAAACCAGCCCAACGGCTACTCAGAGAGCATTTTTTGTTGGCGCTATACGCCACAAAACGGGTTGGCAACAGTTTGGTCGCAATACCATGACGACCGCTCCGGACAGACGGCCATGACCCTGTTCGACTTCAACCAGGACAACATAATGGAACTCGTGTACCGCGACAACAACAATCTGCGCATCATCAACGCCAGCGGCAAGAGCCACGTCACAGGCAACGACACCATTAGGCCGTACAACATCTACACGCGCAGGATGGCTGCCGGTACAGGATGCGAGTATCCCATCGTCGCTGACGTGAATGGCGACGGCGTTGCAGAAATTGTCGCAACAGGTTTGATTGACCAATACGTAGGATATGATGTGGGGTACGGCGGAGTCCATGTCTTTGGCAGCCCCGGCAACTGGAGCTCGGCGCGTCCTGTATGGAACCAATACATGTATCATGTGACCAATGTGAACGAAGACCTTACCATTCCAACTTTCTGCTTCAACACAGCCACAACCTTTACCGCCCCTGATGGCACTGCTCGCCGTCCCTTCAACAACTTCTTGCAGCAAGCCACCTACATCACACAATACGGAGAACCTATTGGTGAAATGGGTGAGCCTCAATATGTTGACATCTATGACCATTTGGATGGTGTTTACACTTGGAACGGAACCACTTACACGGCTTCCGGAGAATACACCCAACAATTCACCGACATCCATGGTTGCGACAGCATTGTAACTCTACACCTCAGTGACGAGCCAATCGAACTCCCAGACAACATCATTGAAAGCGACTGCAACAACAACATACCATTTCCTTTCCAAGGGGGGCAGTTGCTACATCATACTCCAAACAACATCAACGTTTACACCACCCCACTCTGCGGCGACATTGACAATGACGGCATCGTCGACATCGTGGTGCCCCATTTCACAGCTACAGATGATAACTATCGTGCGTGGTCCAACCAAATAGACATCTATAGTGGCGACGACCTGTCTCTACAAAGCACCATATCCATTCCTCAAGAAGTTTACCTCCTCTATCATCCCTACGGCATCGTCAGATACCCCTCAGAGAATGGCGGGACGCAAGGGGCAGTCTTTGTCTTGTGCAACGACGGCAAGCTACGTTCATACTCCAAAAACGGCCAGTTGCTCCACACCGCCGATGTCGACCCGCCCTGCGACGGTGTTCCCGCTTTCGCGGATTTCAACAACGACGGCTATCCCGAAGTGTATATCGGAAACGCCATTTATGATGCCGCTACATTGAAACAACTATGTGCTGGTCCCGCCAATGGCAACAAGGGATTGAGCTACCGTGGCTCACCACCCAACGTCTACCCTCATCATGCCAATTATGCCTTATCGTTTGCCTACAACTTTTTTGGAGACGAAAAAATGGAACTCGTTTGCGGCAACACTATTTACAATGTGAACATTGCCAGTCGCACCAACCCTGCATTAAACTCCATCACGACAAACAAAACCATCACGCCTCCGAATGGGTTCCCTCAAGACGGACAAGTGTCGCTGGCCGACCTCGACTTGGACGGTGAAATTGACGTTGTAGTCACCAAAGACCTTACCGACGACTGCGTTGACGACAACACCTACTTTTATGCCTATAAACCCTCGACGGGCAACATCCTTTTCCAATTCTCCATTTATTGCAGGAGCGCAGGCTTACCGGTCATTTGCAACATCGACTCCGACCCTCATCCCGAAATCCTATTTGTCGACTACCTGAGGGATGTCTATAGCGAAAAGATGCATTGTTTGAGATACACCACGGGGAATGGGCTGGACGAGATTTGGGCCGTTCATCACAACGACCCATCCGGAATGACCACGATGGTGTTTTTCGATTTCAACAATGATGAAATTCCAGAAATCGTGTTTCGCGACGCATACGCTTTGAACATCATCAATGGAAGCGACGGGAACGTGCTCTATTCCTATCCCATGCGTTCGGGCAGTGCCTGCGAGCATGCCATTGTTGCCGACGTAAACAACGACGGTCATGCCGAGATACTAGCCACTGGCCTATTAGAGGAATACTACGGGAACAACGGCCATGGCAGCCTGAACCTATTCGGGCATCTCGAATGGCCCTCGGCACGTCAAGTGTGGAACCAATACGCCTACAATGTGACCAACATCAACAACGACTTGACCGTTCCACAGTTAGGCTTCGACAATGCGAGCATCTTTACCGACCCCAATGGAAGTGTTCGTCGTCCTTATAATAATTTCATGTATCAAGCCACGTACATAACCCATACAGGCGAGCCATACAACCCCAATGGCTATTATGAAGTCGAGGTCAGTGGAGCAGCATGCAGCACCTTCACTTTCCACGGCGTCACCTACAACGAGAGCGGCAACTACGAGCAACTCGTTGAGTCGCCCGACGGCTGCGACACGCTCTACCACATAGCGGTCAGCATCGGCGGGACCATCACCTACGAATGGTCGCAATTGGCTTGCAACCATTTTGTCTGGAACGGCACCAACTACACCGAACCTGGCGATTACATCCAAGATTTCGTCTCCGTCGAAGGCTGCGACAGCATCGTCACACTCCATCTGGCTTTCTCCGATGCCTTGGAATATGATGTCGACACTGCCGTCTGCCAAAGCCTCTGGTGGAACGGACAAGAATACACGGAGGCTGGTGTGTACACACAACAATTCCTTGATGTTGACGGCTGCGACTCCATCGTGCACCTTCACCTCTCGTTTGCAGGACAGCCCGAAGCCGTCCCCGAAATCATCGGCCTGACCGAAGTCAACGTGGGCACCGACCTCATCGTGGGACAATACTACTACCACATCGACTCTGTCCCCTTGGCTACGCATTACGAATGGACGCTCGAGGGGGCCAATTGGATCATGGACACCATCGGCACACATTGTTCCCTCCTGATAACCACCCCAGGCACGGCCGTCTTGAAAGTCAGAGTCTGGAACGACTGCGGCGAAACGGAGCAGGAAATCGTCATCCATGCCGGCTTCTTCGACGTGGACGAACGTCAAGCTATCCAAGTCGTCCTCTATCCTAATCCCGCTAACGACAAAGTCTTCGTTGAAGCGGAAGACATCAAGAGCGTCAAGGTCTATAACATGCAGGGGCAGCTGCTGAAAACATGGGTCGGCGAGGCTTCCCATAGGGTTGAAATCAGTTTGCACAATATCGTCGCCGGCATGTATGCCGTGGAGGTGCTCACCGAGCGCGGCAGCATTGTATCGAAGATGACGGTGACACATAAAGAATAATTGTGTATCTTTGCCGTTGATAAAATAGACGATCCCTGTTAAGGTATGAAAAAGATCTTGTTGTCATTCATCTTATCCTTGTTCTCGTTGCTTGGTTTCGGTCAAGACGTCAGCATTGGCGACATCCTCTGTACCGATGGCAGCATCGTCAGCCGCGCGTCATTCCCCAGCTCGGGAAAAACGGCTCAAGGCATCGTGTTTTATGTCGACGCCACCGATACTCACGGATGGGCCGTCGCACTCAACAATCAAAGCAACTCCATCAAGTGGTGCATCCATTACACTTATGACATCGCCGACCTACCCAATGTCAGTAATGCACGCGAGGCCATGCACGACCTAAACGGGCACGGCAACACTGGGATCATTCGTGCCGAGGGCGGCAGCAACGTTTTTCCTGCGGCATGGGCCGTCGACTACGACCACGGATGGTATCTGCCTGCCGGTGGACAATTGCGCTACCTATACTCCTGCGCCCCCGAAGTAAACGCCTCGCTACAAACGGTGGGCGGTTCTCCCATTCACCTTCAGGGCCAGTATTACTGGTGGTCGTCGACTGAGTTTTCACCCTATCACGCCTACGACATGAACAATGGCGGAAGCCTTGGCGACTATCTGAAAGACAACAGCAACAACTACCCCACCAATGGCGTCGGCGTGCGTCAAATCAGGGATTTTACCATTGCCAATCCCGTCCACCCCACCTATCATGTCGGCGACCTCATCACCAACGACGATGGCAGTCAGGGCATCCTCTTTTATGTCACTCCTGACCAAAGCGAGGGTTGGATGGTGGCCTTGAACGACGCCTCCACCTCCATCGCTTGGGGCAACGGTGATGTGCCTGGGCTTGACAACCAGACTTGTTCGACGCCATACGGATTGTTACTCAACGAGACCGACGGCTTCACCAACACCGCAACCATACGGAACCACCAAGCCGGGATGAACACTGCCGCCAACGTGGTTGATTTTGGGCACGGCTGGTATCTGCCAACGGCGGGACAACTGTCGAAACTTTTCGGTGCCTTTCCGTTCATCGAAGACCAGCTGCAGGCCCATGGCAGCACCTTGGCCAATGCCGAATACTGGTCAAGCACCGAAGCCGACGGCAGCAACGCCTTCACCTTGAGCTGTAACCCCAGCGCCAATGTGAGAGCCGGTCATTTTGCCCGCCGCGACAAGTCAGCGAGCTATCGCGTTCGGGAAGTCAGGAACCTGAGTTTTGTCACCCCGCCCCTCCCTGAACCCTCCATTCCCGACAACATCATTGAAAGCGACTGTAACGGTCCGTTGGATGGCAATGCTTGGAACGTGACGCTCATTCATTCCACACCTGAAGTGGTGGCTTCTTACGCCCCTGTAATGGCTGGCGACATCGACAGCAACGGTGTCGTCGACATACTGATTTCGCACTTCAATGGCAACAACTACCGCACCAATACCTTGGACGTTTATAGTGGTAATGACCTCTCGCTTCAATACAGGTTCAACATCCAAGACTCCATCTATAACACCACAGGAAACTATGCCCTCTGCAGGTATCCCCTGCCCGATGGCTCGCAGCAAGGTGCCATCTATGTCCACAGTTACGACAGAAAAATCCGTTCATACACCATCGATGGTACGTTACTCAACGTGTCGGACCGTGCCACTTCCTGCGAAGGCATGGTCTCATTTGCCGATTTCAATGGCGACGGCTTCCCAGAAGTATATGCCGGCAGCGATATCTTCGATGCTGCCACGCTGAAATGGCTCTGCTCGGGTCCCGAAAACGGAAACAAAGGAGAGAGTTACAGAGGCTCGGCACCCGGTGTAGTCAACAGCCACCGCTGCTATTACGCCATGTCGTTAGCCAGCAACGTATTAGGTGATGCAAAGCAAGAACTGATTTGCGGCAACACCATTTACAACGTAAACATCAACAGCCGCACCAATCCCGCGTTGAACTCCATAACCGTCAGCAAGACCATCACGCCACCGAATGGATACTCGCAAGACGGCCATGTCAGCCTTGCTGACTTCGACCTTGACGGCGAATGCGAAGTGCTTGTCACACGCAACGACACCGACGACCATACCATGGGCACGGTCTATTTCTATGCCTATAAGCCTTCTAATGGACAAATCATTTTCCAGGAAACCGTCCAATGCCTTTGCACCGGTTATCCCCTCATCGGCAATATCGACGATGACCCGCATCCCGAGATTGTCTTTCTTGAAAAGCAAGAGTCCTGGCAACCCATGTATATCTATTGCTGGCGTTACACGTTACAATCCGGGCTGACTACCCTCTGGAAACATCGGCACGACGATTCATCAGGACAAACAGGCATCACACTTTTTGACTTCAACCAGGATGACATCATGGAACTCGTCTACCGCGACAGTGACAACCTTCGCATCATTAACGGTAGCGGAAAGAGTCACATTACCGGTAACGACACCATCAGGCCTTACAACATCTACACTCGAATGATGGCTGCTGGGACAGGCTGTGAATACCCAATCGTTGCCGATGTCAATGGTGATGGATCTGCCGAAATCCTTGTTTCAGGTATGCTTGACCAATCAGCCAATCTCCCTGGCGTTGGCGGGCTACACATGTTCGGCAATCCCGGTAACTGGGCACCTGCCAGACCTGTATGGAACCAATACATGTACCACGTCACCAATGTCAACGAAGACCTGACCATTCCCACTTATTGTTTCGACAAAGCCACAGTCTTCACTGCGCCTGATGGCGCCATCCGCAGGCCTTACAACAACTTCCTGCAACAGGCCTATTACATTACTCCAGAAGGTGAGCCATACAACCCTAACGGCTATTTGGAAGTCAATGTTAATGGTACAGACTGCAGCACCTTCACTTTCCACGGCGTCGACTACACCGAAAGCGGCAACTACGAGCAACTCGTTGAGTCGCCCGACGGCTGCGACACGCTCTACCATGTTGAGGTCAGCATTGGCGGGACCATCACCCACGAATGGTCGCAGCAGGCTTGCAACCATTATGTTTGGAACGGCACCAACTACACCGAACCTGGCGATTACATCCAAGATTTCGTCTCCGTCGAAGGCTGCGACAGCATCGTCACGCTCCATCTGGCTTTCTCCGATGCCTTGGAATATGATGTCGACACTGCCGTCTGCCAAAGTCTCTGGTGGAACGGACAAGAATACACGGAGGCTGGTGTGTACACGCAGCAATTCCTTGATGTTGACGGCTGCGACTCCATCGTGCATCTTCACCTCTCGTTTGCAGGACAGCCCGAAGCCGTCCCCGAAATCATCGGCCTGACCGAAGTCAACGTGGCCACCGACCTCATCCTGGGACAGTATTTCTACCACATCGACTCTGTGCCTTTGGCTACGCATTACGAATGGGAACTTGTGGGGGCCGATTGGGTGATGGACACTATCGGAACAAACTGTTCACTCGTGGTCACCACGTCTGGCACAGCGACACTAAAAGTCCGCGCTTGGAACGACTGCGGCTACACCGAGCAAGAAATCGTCATCCATGCAAGATTCTTTGACATTGACGATAATCAGTCCATTCCCGTTTCATTATACCCCAACCCATCAAACGACAAGGTCGTTGTCGAAGCCGAAGGCATCAAATGGGTCAAAATCTATAACCTACAAGGTCAACTCCTGAAGGAATGGGCCGGGGAAGCCTCCGACAAAGTGGAGCTTAACCTACAAGGTTTCGCCTCGGCCTTGTACACAGTGGAGGTTCTAACTGAGCGAGGGCGAACTATATTGAAAATGAATGTTATACATTAAACACAATTACTTCTTCCATCGAACCATCTTCAAGCCTTTGTCAATCAAATCATTGACCGAAGGCGAAACTTTCAGCTTGTAGATGGTCGTTATGCCCAAAGCAAGGAAAAGTACGGTCTTCAGCACTGCATCAAGGATTTGGCCGAAAATGGGTTTCGCAAAAGGCTTCACAAACATGGGTGTCAATGTGCTCGTCCACAACCAATTGAGAGCAAACAAAGCCAAAATGACCAAGGCCACGGGCAACAACTGCTTCGACAAGGGCATCACGCCGACTTTCCACTTGATGAAGGCAATCAAAAGGATGAAATAGATGAGATAAGACAGCATTTGGGCCAAAGCGCCGCCGTTGATGTCCCATTTCGGCACGAGCCAAATGTTCAGACCGACCGACATTCCCGCCAACAAAACGGTGAATATCAGTGAGTAATAGTAATACTTCGAATAGCTCAAGGCTGTAGTCACC
>CADAPW010000097.1 GCA_902789915.1 uncultured Bacteroidia bacterium
ATCACCCAAGACAGCACCTTCACCGCCTATTTCGGCCTTATAGACTATACCATCACAACCTCCGTTGATCCCGAAGAAGCCGGAACCGTGACCGAAGGCGGCCTATATCACTACGGCGACACCCTTACCCTTGTGGCTGTGCCTAATGACGGGTATGCTTTCGAGATGTGGAACGACAGCATCACCGACAACCCACGCGACATCGTGGTCACACAAGACAGCAGTTTCGTGGCCCTGTTCAGTCACCTGCCCTGCACCATCGAGACGCAAGTCGTACCCGAAGGCACAGGCATCGTGACTGGCGCTGGCATTTATCCCTACGGCGACACCATCCAACTGGAAGCCACGCCGAATCTGGGCTATGAATTCTTGACTTGGGACGACGGCATCAGCGACAATCCTCGCACCATCATCGTCACCGAAAGCCATGTCTATACTGCCAACTTCGGCCTCAGACAGTGTGTCATCAGCACCGTAGCCCAGCCTGCTGAAGGCGGCACCATAATCGGCGGTGGCACCTATAGTTACGGCGACACCATCCTTCTGGTGGCACAATGCAATACCGGTTTCCAATTTAAGATTTGGGATAATGATGATAACTTGGACAACCCTCGCCAAATCATCGTTTATGACGACGTCACCTACACTGCCATTTTCTCACCCATCCATTACGAAATCACGACGGGCTGTGAACCTGCAGAAGGCGGCACAGTGGAAGGCGGCGGCCTCTACCCCTACGGCGAAACCGCTGTACTTTACGCCCGTCCTTTCGAAGGCTACTCCTTCGTTTGCTGGAGCGATGGCATCGTCAGCAATCCGAGATACATCACGGTCACACAAAATGCCACATACAAGGCATTCTTCAACTACAGCGGCACACCCGAGCATGCCATCAAGGTAATCCCCAACAATCCCGATTGGGGCACTGTGTCAGGCGAAGGCACCTATCCCGAAGGCTCGATTGTGGAAATCAGCGCCACGCCTACCGACAGCACCCGATTCGTCAGCTGGGATGACGGCAACACCGACAATCCACGCACTATCACCGTCACGGAGACAAAGGTCTTCATAGCCATCTTTGAACCGCTCCCGAACTACACCATTACCGTGAGGTCCATCTCCGAAGCCATGGGCACAGTATATGGCAGCGGCACCTATCCCGCCAATATGACCGTCAACATTGGCGCCATTCCCACACAAGGCTTCTACTTCATAGGTTGGCAAGACGGTGACATGAACAACCCACGCACCATCACCGTCACTGAAGATGCTGAATATGTGGCCTATTTCTCACAAACACCGGCACCGACCTTCACGGTTACAGTATATTACGATGAAAACCAAGGTCTCATTCTTGGTGCAGGCACCTATAGCGCAGGCGCCACAGCCAGATTGGTTGCCATCCCTGCCGACGGCTTTATGTTCTCCAAATGGAGCGACGGCACCACCAATGAAGTCAAGGAAGTGGTTGTCGACCACGATATCATATTAGCAGCCTTCTTCACTGGCACCGGCATCGAGGAAGATGGCTTTGAAACCGTCAGCCTCTACCCCAACCCTGCCAACGATATCATCCGAATCGAAGGGCTGGAAGGTCAGCATGAGATTCAAGTTTGCAACATCTACGGGACGCTCGTGAAAACCTTAAGCATCGATGGCGATGGCGAAATCGATGTCAACGACCTTGCAGCAGGCATCTATTTCCTGCGTGTTGATGGCCATGCAATGAAGTTCGTCAAGGAGTAACACTCCGGACAGCTTAATAAAACAAGGTGAGCCTCAAAACGAGACTCACCTTTATTTATATATAGGCCTTGACCTTTTACCGTGCGATGACGAGTTTCAGCGTCTCACTCCCCGATTCCGAAACGGCATTGATGAAATACACACCCGAAGTCAAGCTGTTGAGTTGGCTTTCCAATGTGGTGTGGTTTAAGCCGTTGAAATGATAATTGAACAGCTGGCGCCCCGTGATGTCAAACACCGTCAACTCGGCCTTGTGGAGGTCGTTCAGCGCCACATGCACCTCACTGTTGGAAGGATTGGGGTACACCGAGATGATATGCTCAGGGGTATTTCCTATAGGTTCTTCCACACTCAATAGTTCCAAAGCTTGGCTGAAGTCGGGAATGCCATAGCCGTTATAGCTGTCAGGGGTGGCAGCATTGTTGCCGCACTGGCGGATGGCGTCACAAATCTCATTCACCGAGGCGTATGGACGCGCCTGACGCAGGCAGGCCACTGCACCCGCCAACACGGGCGTGGCAAACGAGGTACCATTGCCGTTGTAATATTCCCAGCCCCAATCCGCATAGCCAGCGGCCACGTATGTGCCTTCTCCCATGGCCATTACGTCGGGCTTGATGCGACCGTCGTAAGTGGGACCCACCGAGCTAAAGCTGGCGCGTTCGCCCGCGGCATCGACAGCGCCAATGGTGAGAATGTGCTCGGCATCACCAGGAATACCCAAGGTGCAAGTGCCAGCACCATCGTTGCCTGCAGCGTTAACGCAAATCATGCCACGGCTGGCCGCAATTTCAGCGCCTATCGTCATTGGAGCGGTATGACCATCAAAATCCCAAAACGGATGATCCCATTGCGATATGTCGAAGCCGATATACCCCAAAGAGGTGGAGCACACGTCAACGCCAAGGCTGTCAGCGTATTCTGCACCTGAGACCCAGTTGTACTCCTCCACAATGTTTTCGCTTTCTCCATCCTCAGTATGAATTAGGTAATAGGAAGCTTTGGGAGCCGTACCCACCATGTTATCAGGGTCGTAGGCGGCCATCGTACTCAAACATGAAGTGCCATGCGTGGATTGGGAATAGACCGTTGTGCTGCCATAAACGTAGTCACGCACGCCGAGCAGACGGCCTTCCTCGCGCATATTATCGAAACAGGGTTGTGTTTCGGTGCCGACGAAGCCACCATCAAGCACGGCAACGACGACACCTGTTCCATCATATCCCATATCGTGCAAGACATTGACTTTCAGTTGCGTCACTTGAGTTTCAGCACCACCATAATAGCCTCTCGTTCCACGATTGACCACCACCGGACTCATTTCATTTTCCAGCCAGCGTTGCTTCCGTTCTTGTGCCTTCAAGTCGTTGGGGCAGCTGAGCACCGTTGCCACAAAAGCCAGTTCATTGATGGCATCAATCACACTAGGGTCGGTGACATGCACTGTGACACCATTCAGCCACTTCGAAGGATTGAGCAACTCGGCACCACAATTGGCCACAGCCTGAAGATACTGTGGATTGACGGGGATGTCGTACTCGTCGATGGCTATACCCAGATTGGCACGGCGTTGTAATGCCCTGGAACTTAGGTAAGCCTCTGGATTGCTAATGGAATAAGGCGAATTGGCCTTATCAATGAATTGCACCCAGTAAATGTCTGTCGCGATTTGCGCCTGGGCAAAAACGGCGACCGTCAGAAACAATAATAAAAAGGTGAGTTTTCTCATGATACCAAATATTTAACGGCGCAAAAATAAAAAGAAAATGTAATAAAAAAAGCGTACTTTTGCGGAAAATTTCAACTCATTCGCTATGCGCATCGACATCATCGCCGTTTTCCCTGAAATGTTTGAAGGGCCTTTCACCGAATCCATCATCAAACGCGCCATCAACAAGGGCATTGTGGAAATCGGGCTGCACAACCTGCGTGACTACAGCGCCGACAAGCACCACAAGGTGGACGACTACTCGTTTGCCGCCGGCGCGGGTATGGTGATGATGATCGAGCCTGTCGACAACTGCATCAGCCATCTGAAAAGCCAACGAAGCTACGACGAGGTTATCTACATGAGTCCTGACGGTGAGATGCTTGACCAGCCTTTGTGCAACCAGCTCTCCATGAAAGAGAACATCATCATCCTTTGCGGCCATTATAAGGGCATTGACGAACGCATCCGCGAACACTTGATTACCAAAGAGATAAGCATCGGAAATTATGTCCTCTCCGGTGGCGAGTTAGGTGCCGCCGTTTTAGTCGACAGCCTTGTGCGCCTCATCCCTGGTGCCTTGGGCGACGAGACCTCTGCCCTCTCCGACTCATTCCAGGACGGACTGGTTTCACCGCCTGTCTACACCCGTCCTCGAAGCTACAAAGGATGGGATGTCCCGGAGGTGCTTTTGTCAGGCAACGACAAGCTCATCAGCGAGTGGCGACTGGAGCAAGCCATCCAGCGCACCAAGGAACGCAGACCCGAAATGTACGAAATTTTTAAAAAAAGCTGATTTTCTTCGCATCATATTGATTTTTTATGTATTTTTGCACCCACTTTTGGAGAAAAATATACAAAAATCATATAAAATGAGCAAACAAGCATTAATTCAATTCGTTGAAGATCAAATCGTTGTAAAAGATTTTCCGAAGTTCAAGACAGGTGACACCATCACGGTGACCTACAAGATTGTTGAAGGACAAAAAGAGCGTCTGCAGAAGTTCCAGGGCATCGTCCTGAAGCGCAGCGGCCAAGGCAAGACTGGCACTTTCACCATCCGTAAGATTTCGAACAACATCGGTGTTGAAAGATGTTTCCCGATTGCCTCCCCCATGATTGAGAACATCGAGCTCAACAAGCAGGGTGCAGTCCGCAAGTCACGCATTTACTACCTCCGTGGTCTGCGTGGTAAGAAAGCCAGAATCAAGGAACTCAAGAAGTAATTTCCTTCAAATCAACGCAAAAAGAAAGCTCCGAGCATTGCTCGGAGCTTTTTTGTTATTCATCTTTCTTCTTCCGCTTGAAAATCTTTGTCCTTAACATGAAGATTGTCAAGGCGACCCAGAAGACTACCAAGATAGCCAAGGTTATCCAGGCGGAATGCAGGCTTTGAGGCGCAATGCCCAACAGCAGCAGAACGGGGAAGCCCAAGACGATGGCGGCCAAGGACTGCAAGACGAGGTTGTTGGCGGCAGGCGTCTCAAACTTCGGGTCGATTTCGCGCAGCAGAATCATGCCGTTGCTGGCGGTACCCGTCAGCATGCCGAACATCGAGAAGAAGCCCTCATATTTGTAGTCGGGATACAAGTGCTTGCTGATGATCAAAACGTAGAAGAAGGTGGCGATAGATCCCAAAGTGACGATAATGGCGAAAGGCAACACAAACTTGCCGAGTTCCTCGAAGTTGATGGCCGCCGTGCCCGCCACAATCATAATATCGAAGCAGAAACCGCTGATACGATTCAGCATATAATTGTTGATGTATTCTCGGCTCATCAATCTGGCTTTCTTGAAACGGCCCAAAACCCATTTGAAGAAGATGGCGAACAAGGTGCCCAGCAAGAAGTTGAAGCCCCAAAGCATGGGTTTCAAGGTATTGGTTCCGAATTTGCCTAACTCCATGCCTTGAATCCAGTTGGTGAACAGATAAACGAGGAAATAGACGAACAGCACCATGCAGATTTGCACCGAAAGCTTATCAATGGACTCGGCATCGGGAATCTCACCCTCGCCTTCGTAGTCTTCCAACTTATTCACTTGAGCATCAGCGATCTTCTTGCGCGAAAGCACACCTTTGCGACGCAGTATGTTCATATAGATAACACCGACAACGCTACCCACGATAAATCCTGTGGCGGCGATAGAAAGGCCGAAGTCAGCACCAGGGAAGTCGATGCCCTGCTGACTGGCCCAGCCCGTGAAAATCTTGCCGAAGTTCAAGGCCTGTCCCGGTCCCTGACCGAAACCCATGGGCAGCAATAAACCTGCGGCATAGAACAGCTTCTTGCCGACGAGAAAGAAAATGATAGAGACAATCAAACCGATGATACCTTGGATAACATAGGTGGAAGCCGTCAAGGCACCCGTCTCGATCACCTTCATCGGGGTGGATTTTGACTCTATCTTGTTGTTCTTCAATGCTAAAGCCACAAAGCCCAAGCCCAAGGCGTGATAAGTCACGATTTCCATCATCGGCTTGTTGATAAGCTCACGGCTGTTAGGGAACTGCTTGAAAATCAGCAGTAACAAGCCGCCCAATAGTGCTGAGGGCAGCAAGCTCTTGTTTAAGAATGGTACCTTGGTTCTCAGCACATTACCCAAGAGCAGTGCCGTAGCCAAGATACAAAATTGTACCAACCATTGCCAAGCCTCGGGCCTGTCAAAGGTCATTACGGAAACATCAATGAGTGTCATTTCTCTTCCTTTTTAAATAACTATTTGTGAATTAGCTCTTTCAACCCAACCTTACAGCGGTTCCTGAGGCAGAGACCATCAGCATGGAACCACTTTGGCCCAGCACCTCATAATCTATATCAATGCCTACCACTGCATCCGCATTCAACTGCCGAGCGCGTTCCTCCAATTCTCTCATGGCTTGGTTGCAAGCATTGACTAGCTCTTGTTCGTATGAACCCGAGCGTCCGCCAACAAAATCGCGGAGACTTGCCTTAAAGTCTTTGATGAAATTCACTCCTGAGATCACTTCTCCGAATACAATACCTTTGTATTCAATAATTGTTCTGCCTTCAACAGTTGGTGTAGTTGTAAGTATCATAATGCAACAAAAAAATTGGACTTTTACTATTTATGCCCGCAAAGATAATGTATTTTTCAATCAATGAACGAAAAACCCGTATTTTTGCACCATGAAAAAACCGCTGCAGCTGTTCCTCACCTTCTTCAAAATCGGGGCTTTCACCCTCGGTGGCGGCTATGCCATGCTGACATTGGTGGAGAAAGCCGTAGTAGACCAGAAGAAGTGGATTCCCAACGACGAGTTTTGGGACATGATTGCCGTGGTGCAGTCGCTGCCTGGGGTTTTTGCGGTCAACACGGCCTTATATGTCGGGCATCGCGTGGCTGGCACGAAAGGCGCTTTTGCTGCCATGCTGGGTGCCATCATCCCGTCCATCACCATCATCCTGCTGTTGGCTACGGTCTTCCACGAGTACCGTGACCAACCCGTGGTGGAGCGCATCTTCAAGGGCATTCGTCCCTGCGTGGTGGCCCTCATTCTTGCCCCTTCGCTGCGCATGATCAAATCGGCCAAGGTGACCTGGAAGACCGCCATCATCCCCATCGCTGCGGCGTTTTTGATTTGGTGGTGCAAAATCTCGCCTGCCTACGTCATTCTTTCCGCCATCGCGGGAAGCCTTATTTACGCATTGATTATCAACAAGAAATCCAAAGAAAAGGAGGTAAATTCATGATTTACTTACAACTGCTTTGGGTCTTCGTGAAAATCGGCGTGCTGGGCTTCGGCGGCGGCTATGCCATGCTCTCACTCATCCAGCATGAGGTAGTTGACCATTACGCCTGGATGACTACCGCTGAGTTTACTGACATGGTGGCCATTTCACAAATGACCCCCGGCCCTATCTCCATCAACTTAGCGACATACGTAGGCTACAATACCGCTGGCATTGGCGGCTCGTTATTAGCCTCGTTCGCCCTATGCCTGCCTTCAATCATTATGGTGTACCTCATCATAAAACTGTTTATAAGCAAGAAAAACAACGCCTTGATGAACAACACTTTAAAAGGCTTGAAGCCCGCCATCGCAGGACTCATCTTCGCCGCTGGTCTCTCCATGATGAATTTACAGAACTTCCCTGATTTCGGTCGCGGGCAAAGTAATATCAGTGTCATGATCTGCGCGCTGGCGTTTGCGGCCTCGTATTTCTTCAAAGCGAATCCTATATTGTTGATTGTGCTGTCGGGAGTGGTAGGGCTTATTGTGTATTAGCTAAGGTCCCTGAGCCTGTCGAAGGGCCGGAGTTCAAGATTCAAAATTCAAGATTCAAAGATTTAAAATTCAAAGATTTATAATTCAATGATTTATAATTCAATGATTCAAAATTCAAGATTCAAAATTCAAGATTCAAAGATTTAAAATTCAACAAGATATGAGAAAACTACTCTTTTGTTTAATGGCTTTGTTGTCAGTCCAATTCAGTTTTGCACAACATGCGCTCACTTATCAAAGCTACTCCAAAGGTGTTGTCGATGGCGACACCACCACCGTCAATGTGATTGAAAACGCAAGATGTCTGAAAATCAACACTCAAGAGAAGCGCATCTCCAACCCCATCCCTGGATATGCCCAAAGCACCACCTATGTGGACTACGCCTTGGACTCTGTTTATACCATTGTCGAGTTCGCCGACGGAAAATACTACAGTCACTATCCTTTGACCGATAACGATGTGGTATTCAGCGAAGAAGGTCAAGAAAAACTATTGGGTTACGATTGCAGAAAATACAAAACCAGCATCAATTCCAACACCATCGAGGTGTGGATGACGGAAAGCCTCGGCTTCGAAGCCAC
>CADAPW010000098.1 GCA_902789915.1 uncultured Bacteroidia bacterium
GTTCAGGACTGCATCGAGATGGCCTTGGAGAACAACATCGAATTGAAAAACAGCCAGTTGGAAATCGACAAGGCGAGAGCAACAAAAAAAGAAGCCCAAGCGGCGTATTATCCTACCGTCAAGGCACAGGCTATTGGTTTTGATGCCTTGCATCCCATGCTCACTTTCGGCATTGACGACATCAATAACGCCCAGCTGCGGCAAATCCTTTACACACTGTATGCCGAATACGGTGTCAATATGGGCTTAGACAAAGAATATTCCTTTATACAAAACGGCATCATCCTCAATGCCACGGCCATGGAACCGATTTATGCCGGAGGGCGCATCCGCAACGGCAACAAACTCGCCAAGTTGGGCATTGAAGCCGCCGAGTACCAATCAAGGGTGAAGGAAGACGAAGTGCGCCTGCAAACAGAATGCCTTTATTGGCAAATCATCGCCTTGGAGGAGAAAAACGCCACCTTGGATTACCTCGACCGTCTGTTGGACACCTTAGACAAAGACTTGACGGGGGCCGTTGAAGCGGGTTTAGCCATGCCTACCGACCAATACAAGCTCCGCGTGAAGCAAAACGAGAGCCAACTCAACCGCAAGAAGCTGAACGACGGCATCACCTTGTTGAAGATGGCCCTGGCACAATACATCGGTGCGGACTGGCAGACCATGACCCTCACCGACACCCTTGGCCTCGAAACGGAGCCTTCGGCCTATTATCAAGTCGCCGAACAAGCCGTGGCACAACGCAACGAAAGCCACCTGCTCGACCTGTCGCTCAAAGCCGAAGACCTGAAAAAGAAAATGACCCTCGGCGAAGCCCTGCCTTCCTTGATGGTGGGCGGCAGCGCCAACTACCATACGGTGTTGGAAAACTCGAAGCCCAACGCCATGGTCTTCGCCATGCTGCAAGTGCCCATCACCGACTGGCACAAGACTTCGTTTAAGCTGAAAAAGCACGACCTCGACGCCAAGACAGCCGAAAACACCCGCCGCGACCTCACAGAGAAAATGCAACTGCAAACCAACCAAGCCTGGTTCAACCTCGAACAGAGTTGGCTGCGCATCACGATGGCGCAAGCTGCCTTACAGGATGCCCAAGCCAATCTGAAAATTACGGAAGACTATTATGAGGCAGGATTGGTGGCTTTGTCGGATGTTCTCGAAGCCCAAACCCTCCTCAAGCAAAGTCGTGACGAACTCACCGACAGCCGCGTGGAGTATCGTGTCAATCTGGTAACTTATAAACAGCTGACCAAGGATTGAATATGTGCCATCCAACAGTTTTGCACGGTTTTTGTATTTTTGCCCACAAATTTCAAAACTAATCCAATGAAAAAACTCCTGTTTTTATGCCTTTTCGTTGCCACGACCATGATAGGCCAGGCTCAAGTGAGCAAGATGCTCGGACAATGGAACACCTTCGACGACAAGACGGGCGAAATGCGCTCGTGCGTCAACATCACGGAAAAAGACGGAACGTATTACTGTGAAGTCATCCAGCTTTACGAAAAAGACGCCAATGGAAAATACAAGGTGATGCAACCGCCTTACGCAAAAGAATACGAAGGCGTGGTAGGCACACAACTTTTCAAGGAGATGAAGGTTGACGGCGACCAGCTGAAAGGCCACGTCTACGACCCCGAGAGCCAAAAGACCTACCACGGCAAAGTGACCTACAAGGCCAAGACCGATGAACTCGTCCTGCGTGGCTCATTAGACAAGGCGGGTCTGCTAGGCCGCTCGCAGACCTGGAAACGGAAGAAATAAGATATAAAAATCTCTAACCGAACTGGACCAAATCTATCCGATTCGTCTTTTCGGATATTTTCGGATTAATTCGGTTAGAGGTGATGGCTTTACGATAAGATTTGTGTAAGATTTGTTTCTAATCAAACATCAAATTTGAATTCGGCATCAAACCAGCCGGTGTCTTCCTTCAAGAGGTCATATTCTTCGCCCGTTTGGTGGTCAACCACATGCACGGTGCCTTTGATGTCGTCGTAGGTGAAGGTAAACTGTGAGTTTACGTCGTCGTCTTTAGGTACGTCCATTTCAGATGTTACTATTGATTTGAGGCTGCAAAACTAATCATTTTTTCTTTTTGGAAACAAATCTGCCACAAATCTAGTACAAATTGTAATGTCTATTCTGCCGCTTCGCGTCATTGCGAGGAGGAACGACGAAGCAATCTAGTGTAAAAGCTTTATGTCTAGACTGCTTCGTGCCTCGCAGTGACGCAAAGCGCTGCAAAACAATTTACGATAAGATTTATGTTAGATTTGTTTCTATTATCACAAACCTAATCTTTCATTCAATTTCTTCGTTTGCTCCTCAAAGCCTTTCTTACCCAAGAGCGCGAACATATTCTTCTTGTAAGCCTCCACGCCAGGTTGGTCGAAGGGGTTGACATCCAGCATGTAACCGCTGACGGCACAGGCCATCTCGAAGAAATAAATCAGTTCACCGAGCACCTTCGCGGAGACCTCGGGGATGACGATGCGGATGTTGGGCACGCCGCCGTCCTCATGGGCGAGTACGGTGCCCAGTTCCGCCTTATGGTTCACCTCGCTGATGCGCTTGCCAGCGATATAATTCAGCTGGTCGAGGTCTTCGTTTTCCATTGGGATGCGCAACTCATGGTTCGAGTTTTCAACCGAAATCACCGTCTCGAAGAGGTTGCGCAGACCGTCTTGGATGTACTGTCCCATGGAGTGCAAGTCAGTGCTGAAGGTGACCGAGGCGGGGAACACGCCTTTGTGCTGCTTGCCATGGCTCTCGCCATAAAGCTGCTTCCACCATTCGGAGAAATACACCAGACGCGGCTCGTAGTTCACCATGATTTCGTTCGTCAGGCCTTGGGCATACAAGGCTTGGCGCACCACAGCATATTGCGAAACAGGGTTCTCAAGGGTCGGGTTGGCTTTACAGTGTTTTTCCATCTCGACGGCACCCTTCACTAAGGCGCGGATGTCGATGCCTGCCATGGCGATAGGCAGCAAGCCCACGGGGGTAAGCACCGAGAAACGTCCGCCCACGTCATCCGGGACGATATAAGTCTTATAGCCTTTCACGTTGGCCAGTTGCTTCAAGGCGCCTTTTGCCTTGTCGGTGATGGCGACGATGCGCGAAGCGGCTTCCTGCTCCCCATATTTATTGATAAGGTGTTGCTTCAGGATGCGGAAGGCGATGGCGGGTTCCGTCGTCGTGCCCGACTTGGAGATGACGGCCATCGAATAGTCTTTCTTGTCCAAGACAGCCATCAGGTCATGGAGATAATCCTCGCTCATGTTGTGGCCGGCATAGACGACGAGAGGCTTGTCGCCAGTGAGCGGGGCAAAGTGGTTTTGCAAGGCTTCGATGACGGCACGGGCACCCAAATAAGAGCCTCCGATGCCGATGACGACGAAAATATCGGATTTTTTGCGCAGGTCGGCGGCGGTTTTTTCGATGTCGGCCAGCAAGTTCTCATCGATTTCGGAAGGCAGGCTCACCCAACCGAGGAAGTCGTTACCTGCGCCCGTCTTTTCGTAGATAGTCTTATAAACGCTTGATATTCTTGATTCTAACTTTTCTTTGATGTCGTTGTTCAGATAAGGCTGAACGTGTGTGAGGTCTATTTTCATAATGTTATAGGATTAATAATGCTGCGAAGATAAAACAAAAAGAGGGAACACACATAAAATTTTTAATTCTTTTCTGTCGAACAAACACTTTTTTTCTTTATCTTTGCGAAATAATTATATACTAGTGTTATACATTAGTCGAACAGGCTAAATTTATTTTGTCATTTTTTCATTTTTAGTTAATCGTTTATGTCTCAGATCAAGGTTTTATTGGCAGAGGATGACAAGAGCTTGGGAATGATTCTCAAAGCCTTTTTGGATGCCAATGGTTTTATTACAACGCTATGTCCCAACGGACAAGAAGCATGGAATGCTTTCAACAAAGCTGAATTCGATTTTTGCATCACCGACATCATGATGCCCGTGATGGACGGCCATGCCTTGGCCAAACAAATCAAAGCCATCAGCCCGTCGATGCCGCTCGTTTTCCTCACGGCAAAGAAAGAGCACGACGACATTTTGGAAGGTTTCAAATTGGGTGCCGACGACTATATCACCAAGCCTTTCAGCATGGATGAGCTGTTGGCGCGTTTGAAGGCCATCCATCGCAGATGCATGCATATCCAGGCACAGCCTTCGTTCTTCCAATTAGGCCAGTTCTCGTTCAATGCGCTCAGGCACGAACTCATCAAAGGTGACGAGGTCCAAAAACTCACGTCAAAAGAGTCCGACCTGCTGCTGCTGTTATGCGAAAACATGGGCAACACCTTGGAGCGCTCCAATGCCTTGCAACAGATTTGGAAAGAGGATTCCTACCTCAACGCCCGCTCCATGGATGTCTATATCACCAAGCTCCGCAAATACTTCAAGAGCGATCCCGACGTCGACATCCAGAATGTACACGGCGTGGGATTCAAGCTGGTGGTGAAGTAAGAAATTTACAATTTCCAAAAATAAGCGCGAAAATCCTGATAGAGGGATTTTTGCGCTTTTTTATTCCCCCGTCCAAGGCGTCGACTCCGGCAACATCACGGTGGTGTCGGATACGAAATCCCAAATCACCTCGCTGGGTATCAACACTGTAGTATTGGTCAGGATGGCGAGGAAACGACGGTGCGCCACGTCGCGGACGATGAGGCTGCGGTAGCCCTTCCACCAGCCGAAATGGAAATAGGCGTCGGGGTGCTCCTTGCTCATGCGCCAGCCGAAGCCGTAGTTTTCGTCGTTTTTCCAATTGGGCGAGCCGGGCATGAAGGCCTCACGTTGCAGGCTGTCGGGCAACAGCAGGGCTTGGTCCAAGGCTTGGTTGTATCTGTAGAGGTCCTCCACCGTCGAAAACATGATTTTGTCGCCCATCACGCCGTTGAGGTAGTCGTTTTGCGCCTTCACCGGACCGCTGCGGTACACATCGTGGCCGTGCACCTCGACAGGCATATACAACGACACCGTCGTGTCGTCGCGCATGGAATAGATATAGGAATGCGTCATGCCACACGGCTCGAAGATGCGCTCGCGCATGAAGTCCTCAAAGTGTTGTCCGCTCGCCCGCTCCACCACCGACGCCAGCAACGCATAGTTGATGTTGTTATAGAAATAGCCGCCGCCCGGAGTGCCGTAAGGGTCAGGCGTTTTTTCGGCCAACATCGCTATCAAGGCCTCGTTCGAAAACGGCTTCTTGCGGTCGGGCCAAAACTCATCCGCCATCGAGTCGTAGCGCGGCAAGCCCGAACAATGAGTGAGCAGATGCCGTATCGTGACACCTTCGTAAGGAAACTCAGGGATGTATTTCCTCACCTCGTCGTCATAGTCGAGCTTTCCGTCCGCCTTGAGCAGCATGACAGCCTCGGCGGTGAACATCTTCGAGTCGGACGAGAGCTGGAAGGCGTCGTCGATGCGCAACGAATCCTTTTGCCGCTTGCTCAAGTCGCGCCAGCCAAACGCCCGCTCATAGACAAGCTCACCTTGTTCGGCATAAAGCACCACGCCATTCATGCCGTTTCGCGACAAGTTCGTGAACACCTTGTCGGCTTGCTGGGTGCGCTGCGCCACCATGGCCTTGTTCATGTCGATGAAGAGGCTGTCGACATTGATAACGGGAACCTCATGGCTGCACCGCCTTCCACAGAAGAAGACCGTAAGCCCAACCGCCAACAACAATACTATGACAAAAAAGGTTCTCCTTTTCATAACCGAGGGGCAAATTTAGGAAAAAACCAGTATTGTCGGGCTGTTTTTGGCGCATTTTGAAGATTATTCTCTGCTAATTCGCTAATTATTACTACTTTTGCAGCCTCAATTAACACCTTAATTCTATTTCATGTCACAATTTACCGATTTTGGATTGAATCCCGCTCTGCTGAGGGCTATTAAGGAGCTGGGGTTCGAGAATCCTATGCCTATCCAGGAAAAAGCGATTCCTGTGCTCCTTGAGAGCGATGTTGACTTCGTTGGTCTTGCACAGACGGGAACGGGTAAGACTGCCGCTTTTGGCTTGCCTTTGTTGAACAAAATCGACGCCGAACAGCGCTGCGTTCAGGCTTTGATCCTTTGTCCGACGCGTGAGCTTTGCATGCAGATTACCCGCGACTTGCGCAATTATGCCAAGTACATCCCCGAAATCCTGATTGTGCCCGTCTACGGCGGCGCCAGCATCGAATTGCAATTCAAGGACTTAGCCAAGAAACCGCAGATTATCGTGGCCACGCCCGGCCGTCTGCGCGATATGATCCGCCGCAACCGCGTCGACTTCAGCAACGTGAAGACGATGATTCTTGACGAGGCCGACGAGATGCTCAACATGGGCTTCCAAGAGGAAGTCGACGACATCCTCGAGTACATGCCCAAGGAAGGCCGCCACACCATGCTCTTCTCGGCCACCATGCCGAAAGAGGTGGAGGCCATCCTCAACAAGTACATGACCAACCCCGTGAAGGTGGCCGTGGGCGAACGCAACAGCGGCACCGCCAACGTCGACCACATCTACTACATGATGGCTGCCAAGGACCGCTACTCGGTGCTAAAGCGCATCATCGACTACACGCCGTCCATCTACGGCATCATCTTCTGCCGCACCAAGCTCGAGACCCAAGAGATTGCCGACAACCTCATCCAAGACGGCTATAACGCCGCCGCCTTGCATGGCGACCTCTCGCAGGGCATGCGCGACAACGTTATGGACCACTTCCGCAAACGCAGCCTGCAACTGCTGGTGGCTACCGACGTGGCCGCCCGTGGCATCGACGTCAAGGAACTGACCCATATCATCAACTACAACCTGCCCGACGACATTGAGACCTACGTACACCGCAGCGGCCGTACAGGTCGTGCCGACAAGCGCGGCCTCTGCCTCAGCCTCATCAACTTGCGCGAGAAGAGCAAAATCAAGAGGATTGAGAAGATTGTGGGCCGTCCCTTCGAGAAAGGCATGATTCCGACAGGCAAGGAAGTGTGCGAGAAGCAGCTCTTCAACCACATCGACCGCATCGAGCACGTCGACATCAACCGCGAGGAAATCGACGACTACCTGCCCGTCGTTTTCCGCAAGCTCGACTGGATGAGCCGCGAAGAACTCATCACCCGCATGGTGGCACTCAACTTCAACCGTTTCCTGGACTACTACAAAGACGCCGTCGACCTCAACGTCAACGAATGCGACGAGAAGAAAGACAAGAAGGAACGCAAGAAGGAACGCGACCACCAAGACGAGACCATGCAGCGCCTCTACTTCGGCATGGGCAAGAACGACCACATCCTGCCGCAGAAAATCATCGGCAAGATCAACGACGTCACCCGCTCGAAGAACATCCCGATTGGCCGCATCGACCTCTATCCCGATTTCTCCTACGTCGACGTGGAAGAGAGCTTCGTCCCGCTGATTCTCGAGAGCTTCGCCGACCCGCACAACAACCCACGCGGCATCGTGGTGGAGGTGGCCAAAGACCAGCCTGAGCGCAAGAAAGGCGAAAAGAAAGACTTCGGCGAGAAGAAAGAACGCAAGGAACGCCGCGACCGCGATGACTTCCGTGGCGAACGCCGTGAGAAACACGACGACTTCCAAGAGAAGAAAGAGCGCAAGACCAAATATGAAGAGTTCTCCGAGAAGAAGTCGAAGAAAAAAAAGAAAGATTTCGACGACGACAGGACTTATTACAAGTCGGAGCGTTCGCGCGATGGCCGCGAGTGGCTCGACCCCGACTGGAAAGACCACTTGGACGACATCGAGGTCTTCATTGACGATGACGACCGTCCGAGCCGCAAGCAACGCAATGCCGAGCGTGGCTTCGGTGCCAAGAAAAGCAGCGGAAGTGCTTCATCGAGAGGAGGAAGTTCAAGAGGTGGCAGCTCGAGAGGCAGTTCTTCAAGAGGTTCTTCATCGAGAGGTTCTTCATCGAGAGACTCAGGCCGTGGCCGCCGTGGCGCCAGCCGTTATGACGACAACGATTACTATTCACCGCGCCGCCGTGGCGGAGGCAGAAGGAGATAGTTTTCTTTGTCACAAAACTCTCAAAACCTTCAAAACAATAGTTGTGGGAATAAGCAACGGCTCGCAACCGCTTGCCGTTGCCTCCCCCGACTAAAGTCGGGCATAAAAATAATTGATATGATAGATGTTGAGGCTTTAAAGGCTTATGCTTACGATACGATAGGGGCTATCCATGAAGTT
>CADAPW010000099.1 GCA_902789915.1 uncultured Bacteroidia bacterium
GAAGACCACGGTGCTCTTGGCATCACGAAGCACATCGTCGGCATCAATCATGCCCAAAGCCTCTTCGGTGATGCGGTTGTCGAACTCACGGCGTTCGTCGTTGAGGTCGTTGATGGAAGCCGCCAGTTTCTCGGCATGGTCTTTCTTGTCAGCGAGCAACAAACGCACCGAGTCGGAGGCCTTGGCAATACGTCCTGCGGCATTGATGCGAGGACCTATAAGGAAAACCAAATCGCTGATAGTCAACTCTCTGGTCAGCACATTCTCGTCTTCATCCAATTGGTCTTCGTCACGACGGTAGATGTTGGCATGTTGCAAGATGGCCTCAATACCAGGACGTGGTTTTTTGTTCAGCTGCTTCAGACCGAAATAAGCCAACACACGGTTTTCACCTGTGATGGGCACGATGTCGGCGGCGATACTCACAGCCAACAGATCGAGCAGTTCATACACCTCTTCGATGGTGCCCAAACCCTTCATGGAGAGAGCAGTAACCAGCTTGAAGCCCACGCCACAGCCAGAAAGCTCATCGTAAGGATAGTGGCAATCAGGGCGCTTGGCATCGAGCACCGCCACAGCGTTGGGGATGACATCACCAGCACGGTGGTGGTCACAGATGATGAAGTCTACACCACGCTGGTTGGCATATTCAATGCGTTCCACGGCCTTGATGCCGCAGTCGAGGGCAATGACTAACTTGAAGCCATTGTCGGCCGCATAATCAATGCCTTTTATGGAAATGCCGTAGCCTTCCTCGTAGCGGTCAGGGATGTAGAACTCGATTTTTTTCTTCTTGAAAAACGGCTTAAGATAGGTGTAGACCACCGCAACGGCTGTCGTGCCGTCAACATCGTAGTCGCCGTAAATCAGCACCTTTTCGCCGTCGTTGATGGCGCGCATCACACGTTCCACCGCCTTGTCCATGTCTTTCATCAAGAAAGGATCATGGAGTTGCGACAGGGAGGGACGGAAGAAAGTTTTGGCTTCTTCGTAGTTGGTAATTCCGCGTTGGACAAGCAAAGTGGCAAGGTTCTCATCGATATTGAGCACCTTGACAATGTCAGCAACTTGCTGTCTGTCAACAGGTTGATGTAAAATCCACTTCGTTTCCATTCACGTAATTTTGAACTTGTAAAAATAAGAAGAAAAACGATACGACAAAGTGGTTTTTGTAGTTTATAATCAACTTTTCCTTTATCCCATTCATTTTCAACCGATTATTTTTTCGTTTTTTGTATCCATTCTACATAATGTTTCCTGTTTTGAGTGTGTTGAAATTGTTGAAATCTTTGTTTAAAAAAAATGCTTTTAGCACTTGCGTGGCTTTTCATAATTTAGTAATCTTGCAGTTGGAAATTAGCAAAACTTTACACCCTTGAAAAAGATTAGAACTGCTTTAATATCAGTATTTTATAAAACTGGCATCGACACCATTGTCGACTTGTTGAAACAAAATGGCGTGCAAATTTACTCCACTGGAGGCACCTACGATTTTATCAAACCTTTGGACCCTTCGGTGAAGACCGTCGAATCGCTCACGGGCTATCCATCCATCTTGGGCGGTCGCGTGAAGACCTTGCATCCCAAAGTATTCGGCGGCATCCTGGGTCGCACCCAGCTTGAGTCGGACCAAAAAGAGATGCAAGAGTATGACATTCCACCTTTCGACCTTGTCATCGTTGACCTTTATCCATTCGAGGAGACCGTGGCCAAGACCGAAGATGCCTCTGCCATCATCGAGAAAATCGACATTGGCGGCATCTCGCTCATCCGTGCCGGCGCAAAAAACTTCAACGATGTACTTATCGTGCCTTCGCAGAAATACTACGGAGAACTTATCCGGCTGCTCAAAGACCAGCAGGGTGAGACCTCCATTGACGACCGCCGCCGTTTTGCAGCCTACGCCTTCGGTGTCAGCTCGCACTACGACAGCGCCATCATGAACTGGTTCGTGAAAGACGACGACAGCAAGCCGTTGCGCATCACCGAAGAGGAAGGCACCCCCTTGCGTTATGGCGAGAACCCGCACCAGAAAGGCACCTTCTATGGCGACCTGGATGCGATGTTCGAGAAGCTGCACGGCAAGGAACTGTCGTACAACAACCTGCTCGACCTCGACGCAGGCCTCAACCTCATCCGTGAGTTCGACGAGCCTACCTTCGCCATCCTCAAGCACAACAACCCCTGCGGCATCGCCTGCCGCCCGACCGTGAAAGAGGCCTACCTCGCCGCTCTGGCTGGCGACCCCGTCTCGGCCTTCGGTGGCGTGCTGGTGTGCAACCGCCCCATCGACATGGCAGCGGCTGAAGAGATCAACAAGCTCTTCATCGAAGTCATGGTGGCACCGGGTTACGACGAGGGCGTGCTCGATTTGCTCTTCTCGAAGAAAAACCGCGTGGTGCTGCGCCTGAAGGCCGACCAATATAGGCCCCAGACCGTGAAGACTGCCTTGAACGGCTACCTCGTGCAAGACCGCGACCTTCATACCGAAACGGCTGACGACTTCAAGGTCATTACCGAAAAGGCACCCACTGCTGACGAGGTGGACGACATGATTTTCGCCAACAAGATCGTGAAGCACAGCCGCTCGAACGCCATCGTCCTCGCCAAAGGCAAGCAACTCTTTGCGTCAGGCATCGGGCAGACCTCACGCGTCGACGCCCTGCGCCAAGCCATCGAAAAGGCACATTCGTTTGACTTCGACTTGAATGGTGCTGTTTTGGCTTCCGATGCCTTCTTCCCCTTCAAGGACTGCGTGGAACTGGCCCACGAAGCCGGCATCACCGCCATCGTGCAGCCTGGTGGCTCGGTACGCGACCAAGAATCCATCGACTGCTGCAACGAAAACGGCATCGGCATGGTGTTTACAGGATTTAGACATTTTAGACATTGACATTGTAGAGACGCGTCACGCCACGTTTCTACAACGGACAGACAACAATTAAACGATTAAACAATCAACGATTAAACAAAAGATAGACATGGGAGTATTATCATTTTTGAACAAAGAAATCGCTATTGACTTGGGTACAGCCAATACGATCATCATATACAACGACAAGGTAGTCGTTGATGAGCCTTCCATCGTGGCCATGCAGCGCGACACGAAGAAAATCATCGCCGTCGGCAAACGTGCCATGATGATGCACGGAAAGACCCACGAAAACATCAAGACCATCCGCCCGCTGCGCGACGGCGTTATCGCTGACTTCCAAGCCGCAGAATACATGATGCGCGAGATGATCAAGATGATTAACTTTAAAAACACGTTGTTCCCGCCCAGCCTTAAGATGGTCATCTGCATCCCTTCGGGCATCACCGAGGTGGAAGAGCGCGCTGTGAAAGACTCAGCTGAACAGGCTGGCGCCAAAGAGGTGCGACTGATCCACGAACCTATGGCTGCTGCCATCGGTATTGGCATCGATGTGCTTGAGCCGACGGGTAATATGATTATCGACATCGGTGGTGGTACTTCCGAAATCGCCGTCATTGCCTTGGGTGGCATCGTCAACAACAAGTCCATCCGCATCGCTGGTGACGACTTCACCGCCGACATCGAGGAGTATATGCGTAAGCAGCATAACATCATCGTGGGCGAGCGCACCGCCGAGCGCATCAAAATCGAAGTCGGTGCTGCCATCCCGCAACTCGACAACCCACCCGATGACTATGCCGTGCAAGGCCGCGACATGCTGACGGGTATCCCGAAGGAAATCCGTGTCAACTACGCTGAAATCGCCCACTGCCTCGACAAGAGCATCATGAAGATCGAGACCGCCGTGTTGAATGCCTTGGAGCAGACCCCGCCCGAGCTGTCGGCTGATATTTACCGCACGGGCATCTACCTCACCGGTGGTGGTGCCTTGCTGCGTGGCCTCGACAAGCGTCTCAACGCCAAGACAAAACTGCCCATCCATGTGGCCGAAGACCCGTTGCGCGCCGTCGCCCGTGGCACTGGCATAGCTCTGAAGAACTTCGACAGATTTACGTTCCTGATCAAATAAATGCGGAATTATGAATGTGGAATGCGGAATAAAGGGCGAAGCCCAGCGTCGCATCGCGATATTCCGCATTCCACATTCTGCATTCCGAATTAAAACGATATGTACAACCTTCAGCGTTTCATACTGAAACACCACTTCGTCATTCTGTTCATCCTGCTCGAAGTGATTTCCATATTGCTGCTCGCCCGTAGCCAGAACTTCCATCGCAGCAGCCTGGTGAACACCTCCAACGCCATGGTGGGCAAAATCTACGAGTGGAGTAGCGAGATTGGCAATTATTTCCGCCTCAACAGCGCCAACAAGCAACTGGCAGAGGAAAATGCCATGCTCCGGCAACAGCTCTCTGTTGTGTATGACACCACTTCCTGCATTTTTGACACGAACGAAGGCGACACCTTATATAAATACATCCCTGCCCAGGTCGTCAACAACAGCACTAACCAAGCCAACAACTATATCATTATTAATAAAGGTACCCTCGACGGTATCCAACGCGAGATGAGCGTCATGTCGACAGATGGCATCGTGGGCGTGGTGACCGACGTAAGCCGCCATTATGCTTCTGTCATGAGCCTGTTGCACAGCAAGTCCGTCGTGGGTGTCCGCTTCAAGAACAACCAGGAAATTGCCAGCCTGAAATGGGAGACCAACAACTACCGCTACGGCATGGTGGAAGACATCCCGACGCATATCGTCCTGCAAAAGGGCGATACCGTTGTGACCAGCTCCCACTCCTTCATTTTCCCCGAAGACTTGATGGTAGGCACAGTGGAAGAGTTCTACCCTACCGCCGTCGACGCACTGAGCAGGGCCAAAATCCGGTTTGCCACCGACTTCTCCACCCTGAGACATGTCTATGTCATTCAAGATTTGCATAAACCCGAACTCGATTCCCTCAAAGCCAAATTCCAATGACATGAACAAGACCGTTTTACAAATCATCCGCTTCGTAGTGCTCGTGCTCTTTCAGGTATTGGTCATTAACCATATCCGCTTGGGCGGTTATGTCCATCCATATATTTATTTGATTTTCATCATGTTGTTGCCGTTCAACACACCGAAATGGCAACTGTTGGTATTGGGCTTTGTGTTGGGCTTGACCATCGACTTGTTCACGGGTACGCCGGGGCTTCATGCCGGAGCCACCACTTTGATGGCATTCTGTCGGCCTTCTATCATCCGGCTCATTTCGGGCAACCAGAAATTCGAAAATATCCAAGAGCCTAACCTGGGACAACTGGACGGCATTTGGTTTTTGAGGTATGCCTTTTTCATGGTGTTCGTCCATCATTTCGCGCTGTTTTTTCTTGAGTCGTTCAGCTTCAGGCTCTTCGGCCAAGTGCTGCTGCGCATCCTGCTGAGCGTGCCCGTATCCCTCTTCCTCATCATGATGATCCTGTTCATCTTCAAATCGGAAAAGAAAAGAGAATAACACAATAAATATCTGATTTACAATGAAAAAACAACTTCTATTCTTTTTTGCACTCGCCTTAGGTTTGAGTGCCTGCAACCAAAAAGGGAACGACTTCAAGGTCAATGTCAGCCTGAAAAACGGCAACGACCAGACCGTGTATCTGCAAAAGTATGTCGACAACACGCCTGTCACCATCGACTCGGCAGTCATTGCCAACGAAATGGCTACGCTGACAGCCCCCAAGGACAACCCGCAAATTCTTTACGCCCTTAAAATTAAGGGGAAACGCGGCTCCATGCCTTTCTTTGCCGACAACAAAGACGTTGCCTTTGTAGGCGATATGAACAACCCACAGGATGTGGAAATCATGGCTTCGGAAACCCAAACCGAACTGGATGCCTACAACAACCAACTCGAAGCATTTGAATCGCAAATCAGTGAGCTTTATGCCGTCATGAACGAAGCCTTCTCCAACAACGACTCCATCATGATGGACTCACTCAACAAGGTCGGCACTGCGCTGATGGAGCAGCAGGACAGCTTCCGTGACGACTACATCAAGGCGCATCCCGACAGCTTCGTCACCCATTACATCCTTGACGGCGTGAAGCAAGACTACCCGCTCAACGAACTGAAAGAGCTGGTGGGCACCTTCACCACCGAATCCATCTACAAGGACGACCTCAATGACTACATCACCAAGCTGGAGCGTCTCGAAGTGGGACAACCTTTCATCGACTTCACACTGAAGACCAAGGACGACACCGAACTCGTCTTATCCGAGATAATTGCCCAAAACAAGCTCACGCTGGTTGACTTCTGGGCTTCGTGGTGCGGTCCCTGCCGTCGCGAGAACCCCGTCGTGAAAGCAGCTTACGAACAATACCATGAACTCGGCTTCGATGTCATCGGCGTCAGCGTCGACCAAGACGAAGCCGCTTGGCTGCAAGCCGTTGAGGAAGACCAACTGCCTTGGACACATGTGCGCGACACGGAAAACACGGTCAGCGAAGACTATATGATTTATTACATCCCGTCCAACTTCCTCTTCGACCAGGATGGCAACATGGTGGCGAAAGGCTTGAGAGGTGAGGAATTGGCGGCGAAACTTGCTGAACTGCTTAAATAATGCGGAATTCGGAATGCTGAATGCTGAATGACCTACCGGTGTCAGCAATTCAGCATTCCGCATTCAACATTCAACATTCCGCATTCCAAAACAACTCATGCTATGAAAACGAAACTCTTTCTTTTGGGTGCACTTGCGTTGGGATTGTTCGCCTGCACCTCAAAGCCCGAAGTCAAGACCTTCAAAGTCAATGTGAACCTGGCCAATGCCGATGGCAAAACCGTGTATCTACAAAAAGACGGACAAACATTGGATTCTGCCGTAATCGCCAACTGGGATGCCATGTTCAACACACCCGTTTGCGACGACAACGAGATGTACAGCATCATGCTGAAAGGCTGGCGCCGCGCTTTTCCATTTTTTACTGACAACGTAGATGTGACTCTCGAAGGTGACGCTCAGAATCCCAACGCCATTTTGGTGAAAGGCTCAGCCTCACAAGACCGTCTCAATGCCTTCAACGAAAGCTACAACGAACTTGAAGCCAAGTTAGAGGCCGACAGCACGATGAGTCAAGAGGACGCCGAGGAAATCCTGAAGATGCACTGCTTCGACTTCGTTTGGGACAACCCCACCGACCCTGTGGCGCATTATGTGATGTACCGCTACAAATGGGCTTTCGGTCCCTGCGAACTACGCACCATGCTCGACAACATCCACGCCGCCGACAGCACCCTGACCAACAAGAACCTGACTTTGGCCGAGGAATATGTGGAGAAACAAGAGCGTGTGCAGGCCGGCCAACCCATCATCGACTTCACCCAAAACGACCCCGAAGGCAACCCCGTGACGCTCAGCGAACTCGCAGCAGGCAAGCTCCTGCTCGTCGACTTCTGGGCTTCGTGGTGCCCTGACTGCCGCAAGGCCAACCCCGATGTGGTGGCTGCCTACCAGAAATACCACGACCAAGGCTTTGACGTGCTTGGCGTGTCGTTCGACACCAACAAGGAAGCCTGGCTCGCCGCCATCGAAAAAGACGGCTTGACCTGGACCCAGGTCTCCGACCTGCAAGGCTGGAACAACGCCGCTGGCACTTTATATGCCATCTCGTTCATCCCGCAGAACGCCTTGATTAAGGACGGTGTGATTGTCGCACGTAACCTTGAGGGCGAAGAGTTAATGGATGAAATTGCGAGGCAATTTGAAAAATAACGAGAGCAGATTCCGTTGACATTAAAGTGTTGCCTATAATCGATTGATTGTAGGCAACACACCTTGACCTCGATTAAGAAGCACGAATAAAGCCATCTAACAGTAACATTAGACGGCTTTATGATAACCAAATAATTACTGCAGATCAGTCGTTGGTGGTGGGAGAGCCGTTGTCGAAGCTATCCGTTTTCTCAGGAAGGGTTTCTGTAGGTTGATCAAGCACTCGACCTGTGATGCGTAACACCACAGTGGAGTTCTTGATGGCGTTAGAGGTAACCGTAATAGTCTTGTTGAAGTTGCCGGTACGATTGGTCCTATAAGTCACCTTGATGACATCCGACTTGCCGGGAAGAATAGGCTTGTCAGGCCAGGAAGGGATGGTACATCCGCAACTCGACTTGGGCTTTTGAATCAGAAGGGGTGCGTCGCCCGTGTTGGTGAATCGGAACTCACATTCGCCGTTGCCGTTGTAAGGCAC
>CADAPW010000100.1 GCA_902789915.1 uncultured Bacteroidia bacterium
CATTCCAAAACGGACTGGTGGCATGGTCGACGAACGGAAAAGCAGGTTGAAAATCCAAAAGATGGCGTTCAGGCAGCAGAAAACGATAAGTCCAGTGCCGTAGTTGCGGATATACCTCCTGCCGTCTTTCACCAAGAGGTTCTTGAAACGGTTAAAATCGAATGTGTTATTCATGACTTGTTCCTCCTATTAGCTAAAGATTTGTTTAATGGTTTCCTTGTTTTTCATGACAGTGTTGAACAGTACCTCGATGCTGACCTTGCTGTCAAGGCCTTCGTGGTTACGGGTCACGTTGACGTAGCCGCCGGGTATCATCTCGCTGTACAACGCGGTGTCGTCCTTCTCCATGCCGTAGTCGAAATAGAGACGGTCGGTGATTTCACGGAACGAGGCCTTAAGCAGCACCTCGTCGTGGTCGAGGATGATGATGGGGTCGATGAGGTTTTCCACATCCTTCACTTGGTGGGTGGAGATGATGATGGTGCGGTTTTCCGTGGCGTGCTTGGCAATGACCTGGCGGAAGAGGGTCTTCGAGGGAATGTCGAGGCCGTTGGTAGGCTCGTCAAGGAGCAGATAGTCCGTGTTGAGAGCTAAGGCAGTGGAAATGAGGCATTTCTTCTGCTGACCGAAGGACATTTCAGCAAACTTGCGCGTCGGGTCAACGTCCAACTCCTTGCAGAGTTCTTGGAAGAGGCTCTCGTCAAAGTTGGGATAGAACACGCCCAACTCCTTTATATTATTAATAGGTGTACCCTCCGGGATGGCGAAGTCTTCCGAGATGAAGTAAATCTTCTGGAGGGTTTCGGGCAAGCGGTTGAAAGGCGCAACGCCGTCCACCTCACAAGCGCCAGCGGTCGGCTTTTGCAAGCCACTAATGAGTTTCAGCAGGGAGGTCTTCCCCACACCATTTTCGCCAAGCAGCCCGTAAATGTTGCCCTTCTCGAAGCTGAGGCTGATGTTCTTGAAGACTGGCTGATTCTTGTAGCCGAAGTCTAAATTCTTGATTTCAATCATGTTGTTGTATTTTTGTGTTAGTGTATTAGTTGAATAGAACACTGCAAAAGTACAACAATTTTCATTACTGTCAAGAAAAAAGTGTGATTTTTTCGATTTTTTTTGTTTTCGGGATTGCTTCGCAAGAAATCATTCAAAAATCAAATTTAAAATCTATTGAAAATCAAAACAATAGATTCTGAAAAATTTTAGAAAAGATTTTTGATGGATTTCTGTCCTTTAGGGCATACCCAACTTCCCATAATGGCAAATCAGCAACTCACCTGACTTTGAGCGGAGATGCATCGCCCCGCCAAGACAGTTCTTAAACACTTTGCATTCAGCACATTGACCTGTCTTCATCCAAGTGCGGTCGCGGAAGGGTTGGAAACGGTTTTCCCAGACATCAAGGAAATCGTCTTGGTAAATGTTACCTTGAGCAAAGCTTCTATCAATATTGGGGCAAGCGGAAATAGAACCATCAATAAGAATGGAGCCGACGGTAATGCCCGCTCGGCAGAAATAGAACCAGTCGCGGACTTTGCGTTCGTAGGGACCGACATAGGCCTCGCAACTGAACTTGCAGTCTATCCTCCCTTCCTTTCGGGTCGCGACGATGAAGTCCATCAGCTGACGAAACTGTTCATCGCTGAGTTGCAGGCTCTTATCGGCGGCCGCACGACCAATCGGGTCGATGGTAAACAAACGCCAAGCCTTCACTTTGTGCTCGATGAGCAGTTGTTTGATGGCCTCCAACTCGCCGAAGTTCATTGGGCTGACGCAGGTCACAATGTCGTAGGTCGGCAGACGTTTCTCGTTAGCAATCAAATCAATGGCGCGAAGGGCATGGTCGAAGCTACCTTGGCGTTTACGGAAGGCGTCATGCGTGTCGCGCAGGCCGTCAAGGCTGATGGTGATGCTGCACATTCCCGCATCCATCAGCTTTTTGTGCATGGTCTCGTCATAGGCATAGCCGTTGCTGACGATGCCCCAGGGGAAACCGTGCTGCCGCAATTGTCGTCCGCAATCGGCCAAATCTTGCCGCACCAAAGGCTCACCGCCCGTGATGACCACCAAAACCGAATTGCGCTCATACTTGGTTTCCAGAGGTTTAATCGCGTTCAAGAAATCCTCGAAAGGCATGTCCTTGTAGCGCGACGAAGCCAAACAGTCCGAGCCACAATGCTGACAATTGAGGTTGCAGCGTTGCGTACACTCCCAAAAGAGGTAGTTCAACTCATGGAGTTGGGTTTCCTTCTTTCGGAAATAGTTATGGAAGGCTTGGAGCATTATTCAACGGATTGTTTTTCCAAGCAAATGATAAACGGTTTTATTGCAAACTATTTTGCATCTCCAAAGAGTCGATAACAGGTTGTTCCACCTCTTCTTCACCAACAAGTTCGGTATCATCAGGCATTTCAGGTGGCATGTATGGCGAACCATAGCAGGCCTGCATAACGAACATCACAGTGGTAAGCGCCGAGGCTTTCAACAGCCATCTGAAGAGTTTGTATGTCTTCATATCGTATTGTTTTATTTCTTAATACTTAACAAGACACCGAGCACGACACCAAGGAAGGCGGCAAACAATACCTGCAAAGTGCCGGGCAGCAAGAAAGTGATGGTATGTGCAGGATACCAGAACAGCGGAATGGTCTTGGCAAAGACAAAGCCATATTGGATGTCCCAGTTGATTTTTCTCGAGAGCGCCTCCCCAATTCCTAATGGGCTGCTAAAAAAACCCTTAAGCGTTCCACCCGTCTCGGCAATATGGATGTCTGTAATCTTGTGAAAGGTCATAAAAACGGGAGCAAACAAGGTGTTCATCAGCACGCTAACGCACAACGCGACGAAAAACTTTCCCCAACTCAAATCGCCAGAGAACCATTCGGCCGCCTTGCCGTTGAAATGGAAGCCTCCATCCAACAACTTGACAGTACCCGTTTTGAAAATGGTCATGGCGGAGGCAATCACCACGCCCAAAATGCCCCAAACCAAGAGTTTCGGCAACAGGCCAAAGCCTTTCTTGAGGTACACGCCTTCACGGATACGCAAGGACAACATCTCACCAAAGGTGCCAAGGATGGCGAACTTGAAGAAACTCATCAGCAAGCCATGGTTGGTCGTAGTCATAAGAAACCAATCCCATGCGCCTGGGATGAAAGCGAAGCCACAAACGACGGCAGCTACAATCAATATGGTCAGAAGATCGGATTTTTTCATATTACAACTTACTGAATTACAATTTTTTGTGTTTTATTTCCAAATCTAAGAACATATATGCCGGAAGCATAAGGGCAGGACAAATCCAAATAGTTTTCTCCTTCCATCAAGACCACCTTTTGGGAATATAGTTTCCGACCCATGAGATCGAACACTTCGATGTCGTTCATTGCAAAGCCATCGCTCCAAAGGATAAGATGGAGTTCGTCTCTTACAGGGTTAGGATACAAGACCTGGATATTCGTGTTATTGTCCTCTGCCTCAAAGAAATCTCTGAGACGGTCCATCATATTCTCCACCCGAGTCCTCAAGAATCTGTCGACAGCCGTAATGTCATACTCCCATTGTCCAAGGCTCAAAGGCAAGCCAAAACGCTCGCACTGCGAAGGAACCTCACCCCTAACCAATGCAGCGGCATCGTCATAATAAGCCTTTGTCACCCTATAAGTGAATTGCGAGGATAAAAGCTCAAAAAAACGGGTCAGAAAACGTTTACTAAACTCTTTGTTCTCAAGCAGTTTCCTAAAGAGTAGCGTCGACCTGGAATCAGTAGGCCAACCCATGTTGATTGTCGAAGTGGCATTTTCCAACACGTCAAAATCCATTTTCGTAAGTGCATCGTCGCCATCGAAGAAGATCCAACGCCATTTCCCATCATCCAGTTGATAGCAGCGCATATTGTTGGCGGGCCAGTCGTTGTTGGCGATGAACAGTTCTAAGCAATAGTAGTCGATGAAACTGCTTACATCAATCATCTCGTTGATGCGTGCATATTGCTCTTCTTGGGTAAGGTCGCAGTCCTTCACCCAGCGCATCATCTCCACGAAGCCTGTCGTGTCGCCATCTACCTGATAACCATACCAATTGCTGACGACATTATAGTCCGTGTCCTCGTTCCCGAAATGGTCCTCCAGATAATGGGCGTCAGGCTTTTCCTTGAGGTAATAAATGCCCCAATACTCGCCATTCAAGAACATCACCATGGGGCGCGAAGCGACGGATTCCACGTCAAGATGGGCCGCCATGCGATTGCAGATGTCGTCCTGTATCCCGTAATTGAACCATTGGTAGCTGAACGGCTTCATTACAAGATGCTTGAAACTTTCATTGGGAATCGACTCAAAGAACTTGTGTTTGAAGCGCTTCTTGCCATACTCGTCGCGGGCATAGATTTTCAGACCTTTCTGCGTCTGGCGGCGACATGTCCCACCATGTGTTCGCAATCCTGCCTGTTGGTTGATGCCACTGTTGTCAGTAGGCTCATAAAACTCCACGTTGACAAGCCGTTCCCATTCCCTGCCGCTCTGGTAGAAATTTCCTGTCCAATAGGCTTCGGCGGGGTCGAAATACCTGCCTGGAACAAAGATGCCAGTATCATTGTCAAACAAAGCCAAAGAGTCGGCACTGATAGCCATAACGGGCAAACCATGGGTATCGCAACCCAAAGAACGGATGAAATAACTTTGCGTGGCGACAGAACCAACACGATTTCCTGCCTCATCGAATGCCGCAGCCCGAAGCGTGATGCAATGTTGCACCGTTTCGGGGGCAAAAAACAATTCGTCACAGGCAGTTTGTATCGTGTATATATCTGATTTTGAATACAAATCCTCATCCAACCACAAAGGAGCTTCGTACAATGCCGAGGCTCCCGTTGGAGTATTGCCATTGATGGTATAACGGATTTGATAGGCTGCGTTGCACTGCAAAGCCAACTCAAACGACGCATCATAGAATCCTCCGGTAGCAGAAAATGTTACCTTTTGTCCTGTTCCTTGTTCTGCCAATAGCGTCCCAAGAGGCAAAGCAGACATATTCCGCAAAGGATACCACCGAGGACAAAACCCGTCTGGTTTTCGCCCTTGGCAAGATAAAGATAGATGCCGTAGCCGAAGATGGACAAATCCACGATGATGCTGAGGACATAGCCAACGACACGGGAGGTTTTGTCGGTCTTTTTCAGCAACACATTGTCTATCACAAAGGTGAGGGCAACTAAGGCGCCGTACACGAGATAATATAGGCCTTTATCTGCTATATGAAACATAACCTAATGTTTTGGCATGTAGAGACGCGGCGCGCCACGTCTCTACAAACCGATGATTATTTTTCAATACGAATACGTGCATCCACGGCGGTCACATAACGCGGATTGCCGAGTAGCGGGTTCAAATCCATCTCAGCAATTTCAGGCGCGGCTTGCACCAAGGCGCTGACACGAGCCACCTGATCGGCATAGAGGTCGATATTGACACCCTCCTGGCCACGCACACCTTCGAGAATCTTATAGCCCTTGAGTTGCTTGAGCATCTCCTTGGCTTCGGCAGCGGTAATGGGAGCCAACGCACTCTGCACATCCTTCAGCACCTCAATGAAGATACCGCCCAGACCAAAGAAGACCTGATGGCCGAACTTGGCATCCTTGATGGCACCGATGTAAACATCCAAACCCTCCAGCATGGGGTACATCTCCACAGCGTATGTCTCGGGGATGACGATGAGACGATCAAACTCCTTGGCAACGGTGTCAAGGTCTTTCACGCCGAGGGTCACTCCGCCCACGTCGCTCTTGTGAAGCGGGCCAACAACCTTCATCACCAACGGCACATCCTTGCTGCAGCCGACCTCCTTGGCGAAGGCCAAGGCTTCCTCTTTCTTCGAGACCTCGATGCTCTTTTTGCGGCTGATGCCTGCAGCGTCGAGCAGTTCGTTGTAGTCGGCAATCTCCAGATAACCGTCCTTGCAGCGGTCGATGGTTTTGCGGATACGTGCCACATCAATCTGCGGCAATTCCACATGCTCGGGCTGCGGCTTGGGCGTGTTGTAGACCTTGCAAATGGCGTTGCCCAGCACACATTCTTCAGGGAAGTTAATGCGGCCTTTGGCGATGAAATCATTGATTTCGTCCTTCACATTGATGATACTCGGCAGCACGGGGAAGATGGGCTTCTTGCAGGTCTTCATCTTCTCGTCCAGCAGGTCATAGACCTCCTTGTTGCTGAACAGACCAGGCGAGCCAAAGATGACGACCGAGAAATCGATGTCAGTGTAGTCGTTCTCCACAGCATCCAGGATGTAACCCAGTTGTTCGGCAGTGCCGGTGGCGAGGAAGTCGATGGGGTTGCCCACTGAGGAGCCGGGGAAGAGTTTCTCCAAAAGGGCCTTGCTGGCAGGGTGTTCCTTGAGCGAAGGCACCTCCATGCCACCATTGGAGAGCACGTCGGTGAGCATCACGGCAGGGCCGCCAGCGTGGGTCACCACGGCACAGCGTTTGCCCCTCAGTTCGGGATGCATAAAGACAGCACAGACGGTGGTCAGTTCCTGACGGTTCTGGCAGCGCACGATACCTGCCTTGCGGAACAAAGCATCGACGGCAGCATCACTGGTGGCCAAAGCCCCGGTGTGAGAAGAGGCGGCACGCGAGCCAGCAGCACTATTGCCGCTCTTGATGGCGGCGATGTGGCAGCCCTTGTTGATCAGGCTGCGGCTATGCTTAAGCAGACGCTGCGGGTCGCCGATTTTCTCCATATAGAGCATGATGACATGAGAGGACTTCTCTGGGTCGAAGGTCTCATCAAGGTGCTCCAGTACGTCTTCGATACCCAATTGGGCCGAGTTACCCACCGCCCAAACGCTGTTGAACTGAAGACCGTTGCTCATGCCGTATTCCTTGATGAACACAGCGGTAGCGCCTGAACCGGTGATGAAATCCACACCCTTGGGATTCAACGGCGGGATAGGCGTATCGAAGCAACCGGCATAGTTCACGTTGAGGAAGCCCGTGCAGTTGGGGCCGATGAGTGAGCCACCCACACTATTGATGGTGTCGACGATGTGCTTCTCAATCTCAGCACCTTCGTGGCTCTCCTCCGAGAAGCCAGCACTGATGATGATGAAGCCTTTGCAGCCTTTCTCCTTGGCCAGCACGTCCACAGTATGGGCGCAGAACTTGGCAGCGATGCACAACAAGGCGCAGTCCACCTGCGGCAAGTCTTCGACCTTGGCGTAGCATTTCACGCCCTGCACTTCGGTCTCTTTGGGATTAACAGCATATACCGGGCCTCTGAAGGGACTCTCCAGAAGGTTCTTCAAGGCTTTTCCACCGGGTTTGTGAATGTCGGACGACGCACCGCACACTACGATGCTTTTCGGATTAAGTAATTCTCTTGCTATCATAATAATAAGGTATTTGTTGCAACAATAATATTTTGCTGCAAATATAACCAAAATAACGAAACGGAATGACAATCAGTGCCAGTTTTGCAATCTTTCTTCGCAATCCAGCAGCAATTGGTAGTGAATCCTATTGAAAAGCCCCATTTTGCAGAGCAACTCGATGTCCTCATGGCTCATCCACGACACCGAGTCGACCTCTTCCTTTTGCAGACGCAACATCTCAGCCGGGACATTGCTTCTGAGCATATACAGAAGTGTGAACTTGTAATCGTACCGCCTGATTTTCACCAGTTTCAGCTCGCTTTTGGTTGCTGACAGTCCGATTTCCTCTTTCATTTCGCGCAGCATGGCCTGTGCAAAGTCGCGTTCGCCACTTTGCACATGGCCTGCCGTGGTGGAATAGTAATTGCCCTTTCTTGGGGCCACTTTTTGAATCAGATATTGCCCTTGGTCATTGTAGACATAGACAGCCACGATGGGAATCATCAGACCTGGAGGGACACGTTGCCCTCGCTCGATGGTTTGCCCCACAAACTTCAAGTCCTTGTCGTACAAATCCAAGATTTCCATGGTGCGACACGTTTTATCACTGCTGCTGCTCGTAGCAATCGGCCAAAAAATCGTGGCCCATCACCTCGGAGATGCGCATCAGCTGGTCGATGCTGATGCTTTCGCGCCTGAAAAGTTTGTAAATGTTCGACTTCTCGCAATAGATGGACTTGGCCAACCAGGCCACGGTTCTTCCCTGTTTCTCCATCTCTTGCTGAATCAAATTACCAATATGCAAATCTTTCTTATAGGAGAACATAAAAATGCGTTTTTGTTGTCAGCGACTTATTTGACGAACATATCTTTGATGCCGCCTAGTGAGCCTAACATATTGGTGGCCTCATACGGCAGATAGACCGTCTTATTGTCTTGTCCGCCAGCTACTTCCTTCAATGTCTCAATATACTTGACCGCCAACAGGTAGTTAACGGGGTCGGCACCACGGTCGGAGACGGCATCGGCGATGTTGCGGATGGCAGCAGCCTCTGCTTCGGCTTGCAGTACCTTGGCGCGGGCTTCACCTTCAGCCTTGAGGATGTTGGCCTGCTTCTCAGCCTCAGCAGCGTTGATTTCGGCCTGCTTCTCACCTTCGGAGTTCAGGATTTGAGCTTGCTTTTCACCTTCTGCCTTCAAAATCTCGGCACGACGGTTACGCTCGGCCTGCATCTGGAGTTCCATGGTACGACGGATGCTCTCAGGAGGCGTGATATCCTGCAGTTCAACGCGATTCACTTTAACTCCCCATTTGTTCGTGGCGTCGTCAAGCACATTACGGAGCTTCGAGTTAATGGTGTCGCGCGAGGTCAGGGTTTCATCGAGTTCCATCTCACCCACCACGTTACGCAAGGTGGTCTGCGTCAACTTCTCGATGGCGAGAGGCAGATTTTGGATTTCGTAGACAGCCTTCATCGGGTCGACGATCTGGAAATACAACAAGGCGTTGATTTCGGTCATCACGTTATCCTTAGTGATAACACTCTGTTTGTCAAAATCATAAACTTGTTCACGCATGTCAATATGGTCAGTGATATGCGGTCTGCCATCCTGACGACGTGAATAAGTGCTTTTGGCCCGCTCAACGATGGGAAGAATGACATTGATACCTGCGTTGAGGGTGCGGTTGTACTTGCCAAGGCGTTCGACAATCATCGATTCCGACTGGGAAACGATTTTTATTCCCTTGAGGACATAAATGACGACGAAAACAACCAATACGATGAGAACAATGTTTAAAGCAGTCATGATGTTTATTGTTTTACGGTTACTATTATACTATCCATTTTGACGATTTCCACGGAAACACCTTTTTCAATGATGGAGCCGTCTTCGGAAACGGCTTTCCAGTCGTCGCCGTCGATGGCCACACGACCTGTGTGCTGTTCGGCGTCGATGCGTTCCGACACGATGCCTCTGCGCCCTATGATTGCCTCGGCATTGGTTTTCACCTCCTTTGACTTCCTATCCATGAACTTCAGCATAAAAGGACGTAAGAAAATGAAAGTTAGCAGCGAAACGATGGCAAAGATGACAATCTGCCATGTGACGCCCGCACCCAATCCGGCAGCAAGGGCCGAAAAGCCCGCTCCGATGGCGAAACAGATGGCTCCGAACGTGGCGGAGCAGATTTCGAAGATGACCAATGCAATGGCTACGATAAGCCAAATCAGATATGCTTCCATAGGTTATTATGTTTTGACGATGCAAATATAATCAAATTACACATACAAAAAAAGGTTGCAATGTTGCAACCTTTCAATTTTTGTTTAGATCCACTTCACCAGCGGGAAGTCCTGTCGGTGAGGCAGCATCGGATTGGTAGGATAGACACGGAAAGTGAAATCGTACACCCCGGCACGAGTAATCGGCAGCTTGATGTAATACTTCACCCAGCCATCGCCAGAGTCAACGAGTTTCATCTCCTTCACCGTCTTGATTTCCACCTCCATATCATTGTCCTTCCTGCCGAACAACAGCTCAATGGCCAAATCGCCAGGTACAAGGTCAGGCGTAAGCAAAGTGATTTCTGCAATGAACTGTTCTCCGAAGGTCAAAGGACGCACATTGGTGTCGGGCAAAATCAACGACTTCACCTCAACCTTGTCCCAATTGTTGCGCACACGCGTCTTCCAAGCACTGATTTCAAAAGCCTTTTGGTAACGGTTGGCACGCATCCAGTTGGTCCGCTCGATCAGTTTGTTGTAATACTGCTCGAAGTAGTCGTCCATCATGCGTTTCATCGTAAAGCGCGGCGAAATCTCGTTAAGGCATTTCTTCATGGCCGCCACCCAACCTGTCGGAACCTCTTGCACATTGCGGGCATAATAGAGCGGAACGATTTCATTCTCAAGTGTGTTATAAATCGTCTCGGCATCCATCTCGTCTTGATAATGCTGGTTCTGATAGGTACGCTTTTCCTGAATGGCCCAACCGGCATCGGGACGATAGCCCTCAGCCCACCAGCCATCAAGAACGGAGAAATTGAGCACACCGTTCATCACGGCTTTCTCACCACTGGTACCCGAGGCTTCCAGGGGACGTGTCGGCGTGTTGAGCCACACATCCACGCCACTGGTCAGGCGGGCACCGAGTTCCATATCGTAGTTACTGATAAACAATATCTTACCAATAAACTCGGGGCGACGCGAAATGTCAATGATCATCTTGATGAGGTCTTGACCTGCCTTGTCGTTCGGGTGTGCCTTACCTGCAAAGAGGAAGATGACGGGGCGCTTCGGGTCGTTGACGAGTTGCGACAAGCGTTCCAAGTTGCCGAACAACAGGTGGGCACGCTTGTAGGTGGCGAAACGGCGGGCGAAACCGACAATCAACGCATTCTCGTTCAAGTTATTGACGGTCTGCATGATGAGTTTCGGGCTTTCCTGACGCTGTCGCATATCTTCCTTGATCTTCTCTCCAAGATAGGCCATCAACTCGTGTTTCAGCTGCTTGCGAATGTCCCAAATCGCGGCATCTGGCACCTCATTGATTTTACTCCACATCTTCACATCCGACTGATGGTCAATATAATCGGGGCCGAAAGTGGCTTTGTAAAGGCGTTGCCACAGGCGGTTGCTCCAAGTGGGCAGATGTACGCCGTTGGTGACATAACCGATGTGGTTTTCCTCGGCAAAATAACCCGGCCACAATCTTTGGAACATCTCTCGCGACACACGCCCGTGAATCTTGCTCACGCCGTTCACCTCTTGGCTCAGATTGGTGGCCAAGACGCTCATCGAGAACTTCTCATTCGGGTCATTCGGGTTGAAACGTCCCAAGCCCATAAAGCGTTCCCAACTGATATTCATACGGTTAGCATAGTGAGGCATGTAGGTTCTGATCAGGTGTTCCTCAAAGGCATCGTGACCAGCGGGCACTGGTGTATGCGTTGTGAACAAGGTCGAAGTCCTGACCAATTCCAAAGCCACATCGAATTCGAGGTTGTGCTTGTTGATATACACGCGTAGGCGTTCCAATCCGCTGAAGGCAGCATGGCCTTCATTGCAGTGGTAAATCGTGGGTTTCATACCCATGGCTTCAAGCAAGCGGATACCGCCCACACCGAGGAACATCTCCTGTTTGATGCGCATCTCGCTGTCGCCGCCATAGAGTCGGCCAGTGATGCCTCGGTCTTCGGGCGAGTTCTCTTCGATATCGGTGTCCAAAAGATAAAGTCCTACCCTACCCACATTGACACGCCATGCCTTGGCATATACCGAGCGGCCTGGGAAGGCGATGCTCACCATCACCCATTCGCCATTCTCGTTGAAGACAGGCTGCAACGGAAGTTGCGAAAACTTCTGCGGAATATAATCGGCTTGTTGTTCTCCCGAAACTGTGATTTCTTGGGCAAAGTAGCCATAACGGTACAGCAAGCCGATGCCCACCATATTGGCGTTGGAATCAGAGGCCTGCTTCATGTAGTCGCCAGCGAGGATACCAAGGCCGCCCGAATAAATCTTAAGGCTCTTCATCAGACCGTATTCCATGCTGAAATAGGCGATGAGGTCCTTCTGCTGGGTCGGCTGCGCCATGTAAGCCTTAAACTGGTCGTACACCTTGTTCAGGCGTTCGACGAATTTCTCATCGTTCTCAAGATTAGCGATTTGCTCTACGGAAAGGCCTTCCATCAAGGCGACGGGGTTCTGCTCCGTTGCCTTCCAAGCCTCCGGGTCGATGGACTCAAAAAGTTCAATGGCATCCACATTCCAGCACCACCAGATGTTGCGTGAAAGTTCCTCCAGTTTCTTCATCTCGACCGAATACACGGGCTTTACCAAAACCTTCTTCCAACTCGGGGCATCGTTCTTTTGGTAGACCACCTCATGTAGCAACTCGGCGTATGGCACCGGCTCCATCATATAGTGTCGGCCACCCGACTTCTCTAGAGCGATGTCCCAAGCCTTTTCATAGCTGGTAATCAAGTCTTTCCACAACAGCTTCTCAGCCACCTTCAAGGCAGCTTCCGAAATCTTGGCCATACCCTTCTCGGTCATGCCCAAGAAATGACGCATGCCATTGACGATGTCGTCAATCACCTGATTGGCATCGCCATCCTGACGTCGTGCCACGATAACAGCTTCATTGCCATTGCAATATTGATTCACGAACTTGCCAAAGCCAGAAACATCCGTGGTCAAGGTTGGGATGCCCAAAGAGACACTCTCCAACGGCGTGTAGCCCCAAGGCTCATAATACGATGGGAATACGGAGAAGTCAAAAGCGGCAAGGAATTCTGAATAAGTCAGGTTGAAGATGCCATCATCACCGTTGAGGTAAGCGGGCACAAACATCACCTTCACCTTGTCGTTAGTGTCGTTCTGCAGTCCTGCGGCACGCAACGTATTCAAAATCGCATCATTCTCATAATCAAAGACATGGTGCGTTGCAGGGAAGTCGGTGTGCCCCATGATGGCGTTGGTACCCAAAGACATGGTGCGTTGCAGGGAAGTCGGTGTGCCCCATGATGGCGTTGGTACCATCCAGACGGTGCTGCAAATCCTTCGAAGGGCCGGCGATATTGCTTGGCACAGCAATCACGCCCAGGACTGTACGGTTGAGGTTCTTGTCCTCATTCAGTCGGCGCAGTGCCTCAATAAACAGGTCGATACCTTTGTTCTTGAACTCGTAGCGCCCACTGTTGATGACCATCAGACAATTGCGGTCGATAGGTTCGCCGCACAGAGTCTCGGCAATATGAAGAACATTCTCACGCGAGGTCTTCCGCAGTTCGGCAAAGGCCTCCACATCTTTGCGCAGAGGATGGTCAATGCCGTTCATGGTTATCACATCAGGCTTGCGA
>CADAPW010000101.1 GCA_902789915.1 uncultured Bacteroidia bacterium
AGGACAGGAATGTAGCAAGGGTAGGAGGTTGTAGCGGTGCGATATGAGTAGCTTACCCTTCTTTATTTGTATTGCTATGAAAAAGGTTCACTTTATTGCTATAGGTGGCAGTGCCATGCACAACCTCGCCATCGCCTTGCACCGCAAAGGTTATGAAGTCACGGGTTCGGACGACGAGATCTTCGAACCGAGTAAGTCACGCCTCGCCAAAGAGGGCATCCTGCCGCCGCAGTGGGGCTGGTATCCCGAGAAGCTCGACAAAAGCTACGATGCCGTCATTCTGGGCATGCACGCCCGCATCGATAATCCCGAGTTGGTACGTGCCCAAGAACTTGGTTTGAAGGTATACTCTTATCCTGAATACCTCTATGAACAGAGCAAGGACAAGACGCGCATCGTCATCGGCGGTAGCCATGGCAAGACGACCATTACATCCATGATCCTGCATGTGTTGCAAAAAGTCGGCATCGAGACCGATTTCATGGTGGGTGCCCAGCTGGAAGGCTTCGATGTGATGGTTCGCCTCAGCGAGACGGCCAAATACATGGTCATGGAAGGCGACGAGTACCTCACTTCGCCCATCGATCGCGTACCGAAGTTTCACCATTATCATCCTCATGTCGCTGTCATCAGCGGCATCGGCTGGGACCACGTCAATGTGTTCCCGACCTTCGACAACTACTTGGAACAGTTCCGTATCTTCGTCCGTACCATCGAGCCGGGTGGCTGCCTCATCTATGACCAAACCGATGTGGAAGCCGAAAAGATTGCCCAAGGTGCACAATGCCGGACCTTCGGCTATGGCGTACATCCCTTTGAGAGCGACGGCTTGAAGACCACCTTGCTTTTGGCCGACGGTAGCAGGAGGGAAGTGGGCGTGTTTGGTAGCCACAACATGAAGAATATCAACGCGGCTAGGTTGGTATGCAAGCAACTGGGCGTCACCGACGAACAATTTTATGAGGCCATCGCCACCTTCAAGGGTGCCGCAAGGCGCTTGGAATTGTTGTTCGACAATGGCGACAACTTCATCTTCCGCGACTTTGCCCATGCCCCGTCGAAAGTCAATGCCAGCGTGAAGGCCTTGCGTGAGCAGTTTCCTGAGAAGCACCTGATTGCCGTCTTCGAGCTGCACACCTACAGCAGCCTCAGCGAGGTGTTCATCGACCATTATCGTGACGCCTTGAAATTGGCGGACAAGGCCATCGTGTTCTACGACCCGCATGCCGTTGCCATCAAGAAGCTGGAACTGATGCCCGACGAGCGTATTGTCAAAGGTTTTGGCCGCGCCGACTTGCAGGTGGTGCACAATAAGGCTGAACTTGTCGCTTTATTACAAAAAGGCCAACGACACAATGTCATTGGCGCTTTTATGAGCTCAGGTGACTTCAACGGCCTCACGACCGATGACTTGAAGGCCCTGTACGCTTAAAACTGGAATGTGTTCTCATCAATTTCCACGTCATACTTGACGTTTGAGAGGGTGTACGTGTCCTCGTTGCCGCTGTAGTCGTACAAAACGATTTCCTTGAAGAGAAGGTCGCTTGTTTGGTATTTGACAATCACCTTCTTATAGCCAAGGCCAAAGAAATTCCTCCTGATGATTGTTCCCGTGATGATGTGGAGACCATCCTCGGTTTTGGTTGTAAAGTTGTATCCGTTTTCGTTGAACAAATCCTCAACGCGACCTTGGAATGCATAAAGGAAGATGTCGCTTATCGATCGCATCATGCCACCATCTTTCAATTTGAAAGTGCCATGCAAGCGCCCAATGTCCATTTTGATTTTTTTCTCGTTGCCGATCATGCAACTGCCATCAGAAAAGAGGGCGGCGAACTCTTTGGGCGACACGAAATAAAGCTTGCCTTCTCTGTTGATGGTCTTGTTAGGCTTGACCATCGTCTCATTTAAGTCGGCTTCAAACGTCTTGATTGTTCCGTTGGCAGCTTTGATGCGGCTCAGCATGGCGATGTCCTGACCATACAGGTGCATGGAGAGTAAAAAGGCTGTGATGACAATGAAAGCTTTTTTCATGGGCAAAATATTATTGAAAGATTAGGTCTTTGATATGGAAAAACTCCCAACTCTAAACTCTCAACTCTAAACTCTCAACTTACTTATCCAGACTCATCAAAAACTCTTCATTATTGATGGTCTTAGCCACGCGGTCTTTGAGGAACTCCATGGCCTCAAGCGGCGTCATGTCGGCGAAGTGGTTGCGCAAGGCCCACACGCGACGGAGCGTAAGTTCGTCGACTAGCAGGTCGTCGCGGCGCGTGCCCGATGCAACGATGTCGATGGCGGGGAAGATGCGTTTGTTCGACAGGCGGCGGTCGAGTTGCAGCTCCATGTTGCCTGTGCCCTTGAACTCTTCGAAGATGACTTCGTCCATTTTTGAGCCAGTGTCGATGAGGGCGGTGGCCAGAATGGTCAGCGAGCCGCCGTTTTCGATTTTACGTGCAGCGCCAAAGAAACGTTTCGGCTTTTGCAGGGCATTGGCTTCCACACCTCCGGTGAGCACCTTGCCCGATGCGGGCGACACGGTGTTGTAGGCGCGGGCGAGACGCGTGATGGAGTCGAGCAGGATGACGACGTCGTGGCCGCATTCGGTGAGGCGCTTGGCCTTCTCCAGCACGATGTTGGCAATCTGCACATGCTTCGAGGCAGGCTCGTCAAAGGTGGATGCGATGACCTCGGCGTTAACGCTGCGTTGCATGTCGGTGACCTCCTCGGGACGCTCGTCGATGAGCAGGATGATGAGGTATACCTCAGGGTGGTTGGCGGCGATGGCATTGGCCACCTCTTTCAACAGGACGGTCTTACCAGTCTTGGGTTGTGCCACGATGAGACCACGCTGTCCCTTGCCGATGGGGGCGAACATATCCATGATACGCGTCGAGATGGTGCAGCCCCGGTGTCCCGTGATGTTGAACTTCTCGTTCGGGAACAGGGGGGTGAGGAAGTCGAAGGGGATGCGGTCACGCACCTCGTCGGGCTGGCGGCCATTGATGAGGTCGACCTTCACCAGCGGGAAGAACTTCTCGCCAGCCTTGGGCGGACGGATGACGCCGAGGACGGTGTCGCCGGTCTTCAGCCCCATCAGCTTGATTTGCGACTGCGAAACGTAGATGTCGTCAGGCGAGGGCAGGTAGTTATAGTCTGAAGAACGCAAGAAACCGAAACCTTCAGGCATGATTTCAAGCACACCTTCGGCCTTCACGCTGCTGTCGAACTGGCCCAGCAGGTCGTCGCGGCGCGGACGTTGTTCGAAGCGATCGCCACGTTCTTGTCTTTCTTGCTTTTCTTGTCTCTCGTATTTTGGAGTGGCGGGAACCTCTTCTGCAATGGGGCTTTCCTCGACGGGCTTCTCAGCCTCGGCGGCGACATTCTCGTTGGCGGCTTCGGCGTTTTCACGGTTGCGTTTGCGCTTCTCCTTGAAGCTCTCTTTCTTGTCGCGCTGGCGTTTCGTCTCGGCAGGCTCTTCTGTGGCGACAGGCTCGGCAGAGGGAGCAGGCTCTGTGACAGGCTCTTCCTTTTGTATAGGTGCTTCCGTCATTTGGGGCGCATTCTGGCGTTGCCATTCGCTGACGTTGGCCTCGGCGCTCTTACTGATGCGCGGGCGTTTGGTGCGCTTGCCTTGCGCTTCAGCCTTAGGCTCTTCCAATGCAGGGATAACAGGTTCTTTCACCAGCTCTGCCTCAGGCTCCTTTGGAGCAGGCTTCTCAACGGTTTTATTAAGCTCGGCTTTCTTAGGTTCGGGCTTCTCGGCTTTGGTCTTTTGTTTTTTTGGTTTCTCTGTTTTTTTGATGTCGGGGTGGTCGACTTGGTGGTCGAGAATCTCGTAAATCAATTGGCCTCTGTCCATGTTTTCGTCATCGATGCCTAACTCGGTGGCAATGAATTTGAGGTCATTTAACGACTTCTCATTGAGTTCAAAAATGTTATACATATAAATATGGGATTTACTAATTCCTATTGGAATAATAATCGTGATACAATAAATTCTGAAGGAACAATTTTGGATGCCAAACGATTGGCTAGGTTTTTAAATGTGTTGCAAAGATACGACTTTTTTTTGGATTGGCAATTATTCTGAGAAAAAAACGTATTTTTGCGGCCAATTTAATACGAATTATCATGTCACAAAGAACACAATCCATTTTCTTTTTCCTTTCGGCGCTGTTGTTCGCCATGCTGTTTTTTCTGCCTTTCGCGAGCTTTTACGGCGATTTCAGCACCTTTGACTTGTTTGGCTATGGCGTTACTTCGCCAGATAACTACGGCAAGGACGCTTCGCCGTTCAGCATGACATTTTCGCTGCCCATACTGATTTTGACCATCACGGCGATGGTCTTGAGCGGTTACCTGGCCATGGGATTGTTCCGCGCGGTGAAATTGTCGCAGTTCCAAAAGTTGGCGAAGATTGCCCGCATCGACATCGTCGTCATTGTGGCCTGCATCTTGGCTTTGCTGGGCTATTCCTATTTCATCATTCCCAAGATGGCACAATCGGTCGACATCACCATCAGCCAGCCGACTTTCAGACTGTGGGCCGTCTTCCCGCTGATTGCCTTGGTGCTGCTGATTGCCGCCAATAAGGGGCTGAAGAATGACATCCAAAAGGTGCGTTCCACTGACCGCATCCGCTGATAGGATAAGGATAAAAAAACGAAGGCCGACTTCCAAAGGGGAGCCGGCCTTTTCGCTTTCATAGGATTTTGTGGCGGTCGAGTTCAAAGATCTCCATGTCCTTGAATGTCTTGCCATCGATGACCATTCGGATGAAGGTGATTTGCTTGTGGAAGCCGCTGTTGCCTGCTGCGCCCGGGTTGACGTGGAGCAGGTTCAGCTTTTTGTCGTACATCACCTTTAGGATATGTGAATGGCCGCAGATGTAAAGGTCGGGCCTCCTGTCTTGCAGGATGCCTTTCACCTCAGGCATGTAATGGCCTGGATAGCCGCCGATGTGGGTCATGTAGACATTGACATCCTCCACATGGAAAAACAGGTCCTCGGGGTATTGCATCCTCACGACATGGTCGTCGATGTTGCCGTGCACGGCACGCAAAGGCTTGAAATGGGCCAAGGCATCGGCCGTTTCTATGTTGCCGATGTCGCCCGCATGCCACAATTCGTCGACATCTTTGAAGAAGTCGAAGAGCTGCGGGATGAGGGTGCAGTGCGTGTCCGACAAAATGCCAACTTTCAGCATGTTATTTCAAGTTAATCATAAACCCAATGGCCAGCACTTCCTTGAATTGCACCTTCGAACCTTTGATCAACGCCCCCTCGGCATCGTAGAACGGGATGTCGTAGTCGTAAATCAGATGCGTGGAAAGGTTGGCGTTGAGCCAATCGTTGATTTTCAGCACGAGCATGTTCTGCCAGTCGACATCGATGTATTGCGGGTTTTTCAGATAGTTGGAGAAAAGCTCAAGCTTTGTGCTGAAATCAATGTTTTTGGCGATGGGGTATTGGAACTTGGCCACGGCGCGGGCACCAAATTCGTAGCGGATTTTTTTGCCGTGAATCCATTCGGTGCTGTCGTTGGGGTTGAAGTAGCCTGGCTCAACACCGTATGCGCCCACTTCGGCCAAGCGCTGGTCGTTGACGATGGTGATGCGGCCTGTGACTGGGGCGAAGTAAAGTGAGAAGTACTCGTTGGGTGTCCATTCGATACCAAGGCCCAAGGTGATGTAAGCGGGCGCGAGGAATTTGGAGATGCAATTCGTTGAGTCGACGGCATAGTTGAATCCAGGGGCGAATTGTGACTTGAAGGATAACTCAGCGGCATAGTTGAGGTGCTTGGTGGCTTCAAGTCCGGCCAAGGAGGAAAACTCGATCAAGTCATCGGTTTTGACGGGTTTTTTCTTGAAACTGTAGACGCAGTAGCCCAACGACATGCTTAGGGAGTTGTCCCATTTGAATTTGTTCTTCAAATAATGGATTTCGTAATTGAAGGCACCTAGAGCGGTGAGCGAATTCTGTCCTCCGGCGGCCCAGTTGGTGTAGGAACTTTGTCCTAAGTTAATGCCGAAGTTGCCCTTGTGGGTCCAGCCTTGCGGTTGTTCGTCTTGCGCAAACGTTGCGATGGCTAAAAACAAAGCCAATGCGGTAAGTAAAACTTTTTTCATTTGTTGGTTGTTTATTTGTTTAACTGATTGATTTATGATTCAAAGATTCAAGATTCAAAGATTCAAAATTCAAAGATTCAAAGATTCAAAATTTAAAGATTTAAAATTCAACTGGTTTTATCGGCTGTCACAGCGTGACAGCCCTACAACTCCAAACTCTCAACTTTCAACTGACTCTAAACACTCAACTCCAAACTCTTAACTAATAACTATTCCCGTCCTGAAAATTCCTATTCCCAATATTGAAGGTGATATCTTGGTAATTATGACTACGCACATATTTCCCGCTCTTTTCGGCAGGAACCCAAATGGTCTCTTGGATGAGCCTGATGGCTTCGTTATCGCATCCGCCACCCACCGAGTTGACGATGACGATGTTCGACACGCTGCCATCGGTCTCCACCACGAAGCTCAGCCTTACAGTGCCTTGTATTTCGCGTTCCTTGGCGGCATCGGGGAATTTCAAGTTGTGGGCAATGTATTTCCCCATGTTGCTGCCATCAGCGAAATAGGGCTTTGCCACTTCGTTCAACTGCTTGTATTCATAAATTATATAAGAGGTGTCGGCCTCCATAGAGAGCGGCGCTGTCATGCGTTCGTGGCGCTTCCAATGGCGCTTGTAGCTCTTGGCGTTGAAGTCGACCTCGTATTCGTAGTCGTATTCCATGGGAATGCCGATGTCCAAGGCGGGTTTCCAGAGAATGGTTTTGACCAAGTGCATGGCAATAGGGGAGGCAGCCTCGCTGAAAGTTGACTTTACCGTATGTTGGGTGGCATTGCCTTTCTCGTCGAGGTGAAAACCGATGACAACTTTGCCGCTGTTGCCTTGGTCGAGGTCAGATTCGGGATAGACTAGGTTTTGCGTGATGTATTCCTTGGTCAAAGGATAGCCTGCAAGAGGCTCTGGCAAAGTGATTTGCGCGCTCAATTGCAATCCCGCAAATAGAGCGGCTATTGCGAGAATAAGTATCTTTTTCATAGCGATAATAGTTTTGATGATGCAAAAGTAATTATTTTGTTGAATTGTTGAGTTGTTTATTTGTTGAATTGTTTATTTGTTGAATTGTTATGTTGGCGGCAACTTTACAACAATTAAACAGTTCAACTCCCAACAATTAAACATTATTCCTATTTTTGCCGAAAATTTAAAGCCATGGAAGACAACTACAAGAACAATATGGTGTTCGGCATCCACCCTGTGTTGGAGCTGATTCGTTCCCAAAAAGAGATCGAGAAGGTTTATATACAAGGCGGCACGCGCTCACCCGAGATTGCAGAGATTGCCAATACCTGCCGTGCCAACGGCGTCCCGGTGCAGTTTGTGCCCATCGAGAAGATGAACCGCCTGACGCGCAAGAACCACCAAGGCGTGGTGGCTTTCATCTGCCCGATCGAGTACCAACCTTTGGAGAACGTGATTTCTGCCGTCTTCGAGGAGGGTCGCGACCCCTTCGTCCTGATGCTCGACCGCGTGACCGATGTGCGCAACTTCGGTGCCATCGCCCGCACGGCTTACGCTGCCGGCGTTGATGCCATCGTCACCCCCAACCATGGTTCGGCCTCCATCAACGGCGACGCCATGAAGACCTCGGCCGGAGCCTTGTCGTTGATCAACGTCTGCCGTGTGGAGAACCTGAAAGACGCCATCGACTTCCTGAAGGCCAGCGGCCTGCGTGTAGTGGGCTTCACCGAAAAGGCAAAGGAAAGCCTTTGGAAATCCGACCTCACCGGCCCGCTCTGTGTGATGATGGGTTCGGAGGAAGACGGCATCAGCCCTGCTTACATGAAGCGCCTCGATGACCATCTGATGATTCCCATGCCTGGCGACATCGATTCGTTGAATGTATCGGTGGCCACGGGGGTCGTTTGTTTTGAGGTGGTGAGGCAAAGGATGGGGGGAAAAATTTAGATTAAAATATTGACTTTATAGTTTTAATCATTATATTTGCAACGTGAAACTAAAAATTTTGGAGCCATGAAAAGACTTCCATACTTTCTTTTCGCGTTGTTGTTGCTTGCTATTAGTGCTGTTGCCTCAGCGCAAGTTACAATTAAGGTGGAGGAGCTGTCGAAGCCTGAGAAATTGTTGCCAGTTTGGAAGGTTGTGCCGAAAGAAAACGCTCTTTCCATAAATGTGGATGCCGATAGCCTTGTGCTCATTTATGGGGCGCATCCTTTTTTCTATGGGATGTATGAGGCTTATGCCAACCATCGTCCGTTTGTGCTTTCGCCCGATATGGTTTGGATACTCATTAGCCAGGGCTTTTCGCATCACATCAACGCCAATCCCGAGAAATACCGCGATAGAATGGTCGACTTTCAAGGGGAGATGTCGCTGACGATTGAAAGTGATCAGCCGCTTGATAAGGCCCAATGGGATAAGCTGATACCGAGTTTTGCCGAAGAGATCAAGAAAAACACCAAAGGGACGATTGCGGAGACGGTTATTGCAGACTTCTCCACTACAACGAGTTATGAGCAGATTGCCTCTGAGATTACCCTGATGGAGACGACCAAGGCATATTTCGAGTTTGTGGTGATGTATGCGGCTTGCGGCATCCCTGAAATCACCTTGTTGGGCACGACGGAAGACTGGCAGAAGGTGTATGATAAGGCCATGAGGTTGCGCTCCTACGACTTGGATTGGTGGATTGATGAGTTGGAACCCATTCTTGCACAGTTCGTGAAAACTTCGAAAGGGAAGACCGATACCAAATTTTGGAGGAATATGTTCAAGTGGCATACGCAAAAAGAATATGGTGCACCTGACATTATCGACGGATGGATTGTCAAATTCTTCCCGTATGACAAAGATGGCAAACGCTTTGGTTTGAAGACTCTGACGCGCGATTCCAACCTGCCTGACGAGATGGCTGAGGCCGATGTGCGTTTCATCGAAGTCTATCCTGATGGTTCAAGAGTGGAAACGATGATTGAATTGTATGGCGGATTCGTGGGTCTTGAACAAAATCCAGAGAATTTTGCCTTGACGCCTAAAATAGGTTGGATGGTGAAGAAAAAAGATGATGCCTCGATGGTAAATAGGATGAAGGGCAGGATGGAGTATGGTTTGGAGTTGAGAATAAAAGAAGTCCCGGAAGTCTTGAGGAAATTGGATAGCATTCCGTCTTTGACGCTTTATTTCAAGGATGGCGTTCGTTTCCCGGATTGGATGAAGGATGTGAAAGTTGACCACTTAAGTGTTTATGGTGAGATTTCGAAAGAAGAACAAAAACAGCTGTTGGAATGGTGCTCATCATCAACGATTAGGGTGAATGATGTATGGTATGGCAGAAATGGGAATAAGATGGATGTTTATATCTTCAATCACAAAGTGGGCTCTGCTTTGGATGGCATTGATTCAATAGGCGTGCTTAGGATTGAAAACCAGAAAACTCGTCCTTTTAGACGTCTGTTTTCCTACAATGATGACTGGGTGACGGTAAAGGATGTGAAGATACCAAATGTGGTGACGAAGAATATTGACACCATTATTCTTGAGAACAAACTGCCACGACGGATGAAACAGCTTCAAAAACAATTCCCCAAGACGGTCATTTTATATGATTATGTGGTGAGTTTTGGTGAGCATAGTATGGAAATAGGACCTCAAAGCACCTTTGGCAAGTCCTTGAACCAATATAGAAGGCGCCAACAAAAGCCGAAGGATAATTCCGTCGACGCTGAAAAACTGATGGAAAACCTTCCGCCGCGCCAGCCTATGCCGCAATTGCTGGAGGAAAAACGAAAATAAATAGAGACGTAGCGCGCTACGTCTCTACAATTCATCACGGCGTATAAAATTCATCATCCTTCCAATTCGCCACATTGTTTTCAATATAGGTCGCAACGCGGTTTAATTCGCCGTTGTCGCGGATGATGTGGTCATGGAAACGGGGTTGCCAGGCGAATAGAATTTCATTTTCGTTGGCAAATTTGGTTACGGCAGATTTAATGCCTCGAATAGCTACAGCCAAAGAACCTTGTTTTGGTGACCTTTCCGCCATGTATTCGTTTTTGTCCGTTGGGTTTGTAGAGACGTAGCGTGCTACGTCTCCTTCAGAACAGATTGATTCTGTAGGTGAGACGTTGCACGCAACGTCTCTACATGCAGAAATGACAACAATAGAGTGAACATGATTAGGCATTATCGTCCACAACGGAATTTCCGCATAAGGATAATGGGATGTGACATTTTTGAATTGTTCATCAACATATTTTCCGATGTCAGACAACACCATTTCTTCATCCACAATCTCGCCAAAATAATGTTCGCGGTTTTTCGTGCAGATGGTAATGAAATAGGATCCACCCTCATAATCATGCCAATCGGCACGTGCGGATTCTATTCTGTATTTGTTTTGCCATCTATCATCTGACATGTCTGTTCATTTTAAGGTTTGGTTTGTAGAGACGTAGCGTGCTACGTCTAGGATAGGCCTAATGATACTGTGCCATCTAGACGTTGCACGCAACGTCTCTACAGATTCATGATTATTTCAAATATTTATCCAGCCAATTATAAAATCTTCTCTGCCAGAGAATGCCGTTCTGCGGTTTCAGCACCCAGTGGTTCTCGTCGGGGAAATAGAGGAACTCGGCAGGGATACCGCGTAGGATGGCGGCGTTGTAGGCCTGCATGCCTTGCGTGAAGCAGATGCGGTAGTCCAAGCCGCCGTGGATGACGAGGATGGGCGCGGTCCATTTGTCGACGAAGAGGTGGGGCGAGTTGGCGTAGGTCTTGCGCACGGTGGCATCGTTCCATTGCCAGTAGGGACCGCCGAGGTCCCAGTTGACGAACCACATTTCTTCAGTCTCGAGGTATTGGGCCTCAAGGTTGAACATGCCGTCGTGGGCGATGAGGGCCTTGAAACGGCCGTCGTGGTGACCCGCCAGCCAGTACACGCTGAAGCCGCCGAAGCTGGCACCTACGGCACCAAGGCGGTTTTCGTCGATGTATGGCTCCTTGCTGACTTCGTCGATAGCGCTGAGGTAGTCCTTCATGCACTGTCCGCCATAGTCGCCGCTGATTTCCTCAAGCCATTGCTGACCGAAACCAGGCAAGCCGCGACGGTTGGGGGCGACGATGATATAGTCGTTGGCAGCCATCATTTGGAAGTTCCAACGATATGACCAGAACTGGCTCACGGTGCTTTGCGGTCCGCCTTCGCAGTAGAGCAGGGCAGGGTATTGCTTGCTCTCGTCGAAGTGAGGCGGGTAGATGACCCAAACGAGCATGTCCTTGCCGTCGGTGGTCTTTACCCAACGCTCCTTGACCTCCCCCATGGTAAGTTGTGCAAAGATATTGTCGTTTACATGCGTGATTTGCGTGGCTTCGCCCGTGGTGGGGCTGACGGCAAACAGCTCCGTCGGGTGGCTCATCGACTGGCGACCGGCGATAAGGTTATCGCCGTTGAATTGCACGGAGATGTAATTGTGCTTGCCCGTCGTCAGCTTTTTGATGTCGCCATTTTCGAGGTTGAGGGCGTAAATCTGGTCGGTGGCGTAGGCATCGCTGAGGAAATAGAGTATCTTGCTGTCGTCGGCCCAGCTGAAACCTGTACAGCATTGGTCGAACTTGGCGGTGTAGTCGGTTTTCGTGCCAAGGAGCAGGTCCATTACGAAGATGCGTTGCTTGTCGCTCTCATAGCCGTCACGTTCCATGCTCTCCCAAGCCATGTAGCGGCCGTCGGGCGAGATGACGGGGTTGAGGTCGTAGCCCATCATGCCTTCGGTGAGGTTTTTGCACTCGCCGCTTTGGATGATGTACTGGTAGATGTCGGTGTTGGTGGAGAGGGCGTAGTCCTTGCCGACCTTTTTGCGGCAGCAGTAGACGAAGCTCTGTCCATCGGGCAGCCACTGCACCTGCTCCATGCCACCGAAGGGACGCACGGGGGCTTCCCATTGCTCGTCCTTCATGGCGTCGAAGGCGTTTTCGATCTTGCCGTTGCTGAAGTTACCCACGAAGATATGTCCGTAGGTGTCGACCCAATGGTCCCAGTGGCGGTACATCAGGTCGTTGTTGATGCGGCCCGACGACTTGTCGAGGTCGGGATAGATGTCGGACACAGTCTCTTTCAGCTTCACCTCCTTGGTGAACAGCACCTGAGCGCAGTCGGGTGAATAAAGGAAGCCGTTGATGTCGTCGGCCTCGTTGGAGACGCATTGGCGGCCTGTGCCGTCGGGGTTGATTTCCCAGAGTTGCATCACGCCGTCATCGTTAGGGGCAAGGAAGCCGATTTTCTTGCCATCGGGGCGCCATTGCGGGCTGTATTCGCTCACGTTGGCATCCGACAGGACTCGGTTGTTCGAGCCGTCGGCGTTCATAATATACAAGGTGGAGCCGCTGCGGTTTTCGGGCACGCTGTAGTAGGTCACGTTATACACGATTTGTGAATGGTCGGGCGAGATGCTGTACTCCCCGATGCGGCCCATGGCCCAAAGCACTTCGGGCGTCATGATGTCCGAAGTCAGGGTGAGTTCTTGCGGCCCGATTTTGTCTTTGCCTTTAGGCTCTGTCTCAGGTTTTTGTGTGTTGCACGATACGATTGAACAGGTAATCATGGCTAACAGGAAAAGTTTGGTTTTTCTCATAATGATGAAGATTTGAATTTGGCCGTAAAATTACAAAAATATGATACGCGAAAAGAATTTTTTCGATTATCCTTTGCCATTTCCCTGAAATACACTACCTTTGCACCTTCATTTCGTTCTTTTTGAGACGAATCTTGAATTTTAAATCTTTGAATCTTAAATATTTAAATCTGAAATACCTATGTTAAGTCAAGATGTAAAGATTGGAAGCGCCGTCCGTCTGGATGGAAAGATTTATTTCTGCATTGACTTCCAACACGTTAAGCCTGGTAAAGGCAACACTATCATGCGTATCAAACTGAAGGATGTGCTGAGCGGCAACGTTCTGGAAAAGCGCTTCGACATTGGCGTGAAGCTGGAGGATGTCCGCGTTGAGCACCGTCCCTATCAGTACCTCTACAAGGAAGGTGAGGACTATATTTTCATGCACACCGAGACCTACGAACAGATTCCGATCGCTGGCGACAACATCACTGGCGTGAAGTTCATGAAGGAAAACGATGTGGTTGACGTCGTCGTCGACGCCAGCACCGAGACCATCCTCTTCGCCGAAATGCCGGTGAAGACTGTCCTCCAAGTGACCTACACCGAGCCTGGTGAGAAGGGCAACACCGCCACCAACGCGCTGAAGGAAGCCACCGTCGAGACCGGCGC
>CADAPW010000102.1 GCA_902789915.1 uncultured Bacteroidia bacterium
CAGCGACCCGATTCATGTGGACATCAACATGGTTCACAACGACATCCTTGATGTGGAGGCTTTCCGCCAGTGGCGCGACGACCTGAAAGACGCTTGGTTTATCTTCGAGAAGGACAAGGACGGCAACGACATTTACGTTTGTGGCAATGAAATCGAGAAGATGTCGAAGTCGAAATTTAACGTGCAAAATCCCGACGACCTCGTGGAGAAATACGGTGCCGACACGCTGCGTCTCTATGAGATGTTCCTCGGCCCCCTGGAGCAGTCCAAACCCTGGGATACGCAAGGCATCGAAGGCACCTTCCGTTTCGTGCGCAAGTTCTGGAGGCTGTACCACAACGAAAACAATGAGTTCTGCGTCAGCGACGAGCCTGCCACCGCGCCCGAGCTGAAGAGCCTGCATAAGCTCATCAAGAAAGAAGAGGACGGCATCGAGAGCATTTCGTTCAACACGGTCGTCTCTGCCTTCATGATCTGCGCCAACGAACTCGCCGACCTCAAGTGCAACAAGCGCGAAATCCTTGATCCGCTTTGCGTGATGATTTCACCTTACGCGCCGCATATCGCCGAAGAGCTGTGGCATCTGTTGGGTCACGAGACCTCGGTAGTCAATGCCGCGTTCCCTGTCTACGACGAGAGCAAGACCGTGGAAAACAGTTTCAACTATCCCGTGAGTTTCAACGGCAAGATGCGCTTCAGCATGGAGCTGCCCGTGACGATGAACCAAGACGAGGTGCAAGCCGCCGTGCTCGCTGCTCCTGAGTCCGCCAAATGGCTTGAGGGCAAGCAAGTCCGCAAGGTGATTTACGTGCCTAAGAAGATCGTCAATATCGTTGTAGGATAATCAATTTGTAGAGACGTAGCGCGCTACGTCTCTACCCAATTATTATATTGTTTCTCTCGGTATTCCCTGGGCGACATGCCTGTATTCGCTTTGAAATAGCGTGTGAACGCAGCTGGGTCGGAGAAGCCGAGTTGCTGGCTGATTTGCTGGATGTTGAGGTTCTGGCTATGGCGAAGCAATGACTTGGCTTGGACGATGACATAACCCGTAATCCATTCATTGGCACTAATGCCAGTTTGTTTCTTGATGATGCTGCCAAAATACTTGGGCGACAAACAAAGAAGATTGGCATAATACTGCACTTTGCGGCTTTCTTGGAAATGTTTGACGAAGTTGTTTTTAAAGCGGTTAAACAATTGTTGGGCTGGGGTGAGTTCCGGCGCCGTTAAACCGTTTTCGTGTAGGTAAATTTCCATTAATTGCGTTCCTATCTCCAATTGCCTGACCAATAATTCGTCACGATCAGGATGGCTCAATTGACTGATGGCTTGTAGCATCATGAAATGCCCTTGCATGCCTTCGTATTGTTCATCGCTCAGATGGAAAACAGAATTGTATCGATAGTCGACATGCTCAAAATAGAATGGATAGATATGCTTCAGATTTTGGAGAAAACTGGGTGAGATGACGAGCAAAGAAACCAAATAATCGTCGCTATAATCCAATATCTCCATCACATGACCAGGAGGAATCATGACAAAATCGTGCTGATGGAATTCTTTTTGTTGCTTGTCAAAGAGGCTTTTCAGACCTCCTCGATGGTTGAGCCAAAGGACGAAAAATTGTGATGCATAGGCTTTCTCGTAAATGGGCACTCGGTTGATGTTATCGAATACCATCAGACCATGTTTTTTTATTTGTTCTCTTGTTTCCTCCAAGGCATGAGGCTTCTTTTCCATGATTTCGGTCGTTTTGCCTACAAAAATACTTGTTATTGGAGAAAAATTCTGTGATTTTCCGACCAAATGACAATTTTTTCGGTCTAATTGTTACCTCGAGGGTGTCGAAATGTCCCTAATTTTGCCGCAATGAAATTGGTACAACGACACCATCATCGCTTTTAGTACATGCTGTTTTTTTTCTAAATTGTTTGGCGACAAAAACATTTCATTCAGCATGGAAGGGTTTTAAGGCGAAACTGATGGTGTCGTTATTTTTTCCGCATTTCGAACACCACAGCGTGCGGCATCTCGAATGAAATCGGGAAGTCGATGCGGTAACGACCATCAGCCTCTCTGTGAAGGGAGGCTTTTTTCTTGCTGCCCAACACGTTGATTTTGCCCGTCTTTAATTCCATGCTTTTGCCGTCGAACCAATAGCTGTCGGGTACAGGGCTTTCCTGCTTGTCCAAGAGGAAGATGCCGTAAACTTTGTCTTCTTTTTGCGTGAAGCGGAACTTGCCGTAGGTGAAGGGGTAGATGGGGCGTGTGCCGTAGATGGCCTCGCCGTTCACCTGCATCCACTCACCGATTTCATTCATGCGAAGCAGGGCCGTGTCGGGCAGGTTGCCATCGGCATCTGGACCGACGTTGAGGAGAAAGTTGCCGCCTTTGGCCACGATGTCGCACAAGAGATGGATGAGTTTGTTGGTGCTTTTGTAGGTGTCGGTCGAGACATACGACCATGAGTTGCCCATCGACATGCAAGTCTCCCAAGGATAGGGTAGGAGCGAGTCGGGAACTTGTTGCTCAGGGGTTTGGTAGTTTTCGTATTTGCCACCCACCGAGCGATCGACGATGATGAGGTCGGGGTTGTTTTCGCGGGCGATGTCGGCCACTTCATTCATATTAATGTCCTGGATGTAGCCTTGGCAGCCTAACCACGGGCGCGTCTCTTCGTTCACACTCCATTCGGGGCGCACCCAGCCACCGTCGAGCCAAAGGATGTCGATGTCGCCGTAGTTGTGGGTGAGTTCGCGTATCTGTCTATGGGTGAATTGCTTGTATTTCTCAAAGCGCTCGGGCATAATGGTCGGGTCGTAGTTGACGTTGCGGTCGGGCGTGGCCCATTCGTGCGCCCAGTAGTCGTCGCAGTGCCAGTCGGGTTTGGAGAAGTAGAGTCCGGTCCAAAAGCCTTTAGAGCGGAAGGCTTTCACCACTTCGCCTGTAATGTCGGCCTTGGGATTTTTGGAGAACGGACAACTTGGGTCGACGGTGGAGTAGGAGGTCTCCTTGGTATTAAACATGCAGAAGCCGTCGTGGTGTTTCGTGGTGAAGACGACATACTTCATGCCTGCTCCTTTGGCAGCCTCAGCCCATTTCGACGGGTCGAAGTTTTTTGGATTAAATGTCTTGTTAAGGTTTTGGTAATCAGTCTTATATTGGTAATAATCCGCGCCATTTCTATTAATCCATGGTTCGTTGCAGATGGACCACGACTCCACCACTTCCCATTGGGCGTAGATGCCCCAATGCATCATGAAGCCAAATTTCAAGTCTTGCCATTGGCTGATGCGGTTTGTGATAATGGGGTCGGTTTCAGGTTGTTGGTCATCAGTTTGGGCGAAGGCGGTCATGCAAACAAGGCATAGCAGCACGAGGAAGAAGCACTTTTTCATTGCAAATCAGTTTTATCGCACAAAAGTAGAAAAAAAGGCTGGATTTTTTTGTAGTTTTGCCAAATGAATCTTTAAACAATGCATAAGTGTATGGTGAACCGGCAATGGATTAGCGATTTGGTTGAGCCTGGCAAGGGGGGCGTTCTCTCCCAAGTATACGATTGTCTGATGTTTGTGGCGATAGTCATGGGCACGGTGCCCTTGCTGTTCAGGGAATATCGACCGCTGTTTTTGTATTTTGACATCTTTTCAAGCGTCGTCTATATAGTGGACTATCTCCTTCGCTGGATGACATGCGACCTACGCTCCGAAAAGCCAAGATGGAAGGCGTTTCTCCTCTATCCGATCACCCCGATGGCCATCTTAGACCTCCTTTCCATCCTGCCCACCTTCGAAGTGATTTCGTCATCCTATAGGCTGGCCAAGTCAGCGCGTCTGCTCAAGATATTCCGTTTCACAAAGATAGTCTATTACATCGGTCCTCTGGAGATATTTATCAAGGTGGTCAAGAAGCAGTGGAAACTTCTGATGGCTGTCGTGCTTGTGGCCTTGTTCGACATCCTCATCACTGCCATCATCATGTTCCAATCGGAGCAAGAAATTGACCCTGTGACAGGGGAGTACATCTTCAAGACCTTTTATGATGCCTTCTATTGGTCTGCAATCACGCTGACCACTGTGGGCTATGGCGATTTTAGTCCCGTGTCCGACGTGGGCAAGACCCTCAGCATCATTTCTTCGCTGCTCGGGATTGGCATCATTGCCCTGCCGTCAAGTATCATCACCGCTGGATATATGCAGGAATTGAACCAACGCATGAAAGAGGAAGAAGAAGCGGAAAAGGCGAACAAGGACGAAGGGGCGCAACCTTAAACATTAAGGATGTATTATTTGTTTGTGACGATATAGCTTTTTTCCCTATATTTGCAAATTATTAAATAACCCTTTATGATTATGAATAAACCACATTTTTTGCTATGCTCAGCGCTGCTATTGGCCTGTGGCATAATGGTTTCTTGTAGTGGGAACCAGACACAAATGGAGTTACCTATGACGAAATACGAGACCAAGGTGCTTCAACCGGAACCCAAAACCTATAACACTTCGTTCCCGGCAACGACCTGTGGCGTCACTGAAATCAAGGTGTATCCTCAGGTTGAAGGCATTGTCACGAAGAAAAATTACGTTCCGGGTACCGTTGTCCAGAAAGGACAAACCCTTTTTGTAATCGACCCGACCGAGTATCAACTCAGCGTGCAGTCAGCCGAAGCCGACCTGAAAGTGGCCAAAGCCAATTTGGAGACCACGAGGTTGCAGTATGAGTCGAACCAGAAACTGTTTGAAAAGAAAATCATCAGTGACTATGTGCTTAACACCAGCCTCAATAGCTATAACTCGGCACAGGCTTCGGTCTCGCAGGCCCAGGCACAGCTCAATATTGCAAGGACCAACCTCGGTTATTGCACAGTCACTTCACCGGTGACAGGCTTCATTGCCGGCAACGAATACAGTGTGGGCGATATGGTTTCCAGAGCCAAATATTTATGCACCGTGAGTGACATCAGTCAGGTGAAGGCCAACTTCTCCATTACGGAAACCGACTTGCTGAGCCTGGTCAGGGAGTATCATTTGATTACTGGCAAAAACGGCATGGAAGGTCCCAACGGCTCTCTCGTCAGCGATGTGTTGCCTAAAGTGAAACTCAAGCTGAAAGACGGCTCCATATACCAACAAGAAGGCAGAGTTACCGTGATTGGCGCTATCGTCAACCAAACAACAGGTACGTCGTCATGCGAGGCCGTTTTCGATAACCCAGACGGCGTGCTTCGTTCGGGTTTGTCGGCCAACGTCATCATCCCGGTTTCGCTCGACAGCGTGCTGAGCGTGCCTCAAACGGCCGCTGTGCGCCTGCAAGACCAGATGATGTTCTACCGCGTCAAGCAAGACGGCACGGTGGAAGGCATCATCTGCAAGGAAGTGTATCCCTCAAACGACGGAACGGAATATTATGTTTTCGAAGGCTTGAAGGCAGGCGACGAAGTGGTCACCAATGGTGCGGGTAAGTTGACGAATGGACAGAAAATCAGATGATTATGGAAAAACCAATAAAACAAAAATATTTCGTTAAGCACTGGGTGTCAGCGCTTGTCGTTGCTGTGCTGGTTTGTCTTATCGGAGTGGTGGGACTCAATTCGTTATCGATTGAGCAATATCCTAACATTGCGCCCCCACAGGTCGTCATTACGGCCTCTTACACCGGTGCCGATGTTGCGTCTATCATGAAATCGGTCATCATGCCCATCGAGGAGCAGGTGAACGGCGTGGAAGACATGATGTATATCTCTTCATCGGCCTTCTCCAACGGTAGTGCCGAGATCAGTGTGTATTTCAAGCAAGGCACCGATGCCGACAAAGCCACGGTGAATGTGCAAAACCGTGTGAGTCAAGCCGAAGGCATATTGCCTGCTGCAGTGACCCAGCAAGGTGTTACCGTGCAAAAGAGTGTCAACTCCATCTTGCAAATCCAGTCTTTGGAGAGTACCGACGACAGGTTTGACCAGAAGTTTATCATCAACTACTTGGACATCAATGTGATACCGCGTATCAGTCGTATCACTGGTGTGGGTAGTATCAACCTCCTCGGCGATACCTACGGCGTGCGTATCTGGATCAAGCCAGACGTGATGGCCTCATACGGCGTCACCAGGGAAGAGATTATCAATGCCATCAATGAGCAGCACTTGGTGTCGCCCGTGGGTAGCATCGAGAGCACGGTAAACAAGATGGACATTGAGTTCAAGGGACAACTTAGCGAAATGAGCGAGTTCGGCGAAATTATCCTGCGCGCCACCCCTGACGGTGAGGTTTTGCGCTTGAGAGACGTGGCCGACGTGGAGTTTGGAACCAAGACGTACTCCTTCCGTTCGAAGGTAGACGGACATCCCGGTTCCATGTTCATTGTCAAGCAGGCACCTGGCGCCAACGCTACAGAAGTCAACGCGGAAATCGACAAGGTGATCAAGGAAATCTCAAAGTCGTTGCCCGCTGGCTTGGAATTCAAGCAGATGGAGACCTCCGATGACTTCCTTTACGCCTCCATCCACAATGTGGTCGAAACCCTTATCATCGCCATTGTCCTCGTTATCCTCATCGTGTATTTGTTCCTGCAGGATTTCAAGGCTACGTTGATTCCTTCGGTTTCCATCATCGTGTCGTTGGTGGGCACCTTTGCCATTGTGTGGGCCTTGGGTTATTCGCTCAACCTAATCACATTGTTCGCCTTGGTGTTGGCCATCGGAACCGTCGTCGATGATGCCATTGTGGTCGTCGAGGCGGTGATGACGAAGATGGAGACAGGCAAATACACCGCCGCATCCGCCACCAGCGAGGCACTCCATGAGGTGACGGCAGCCGCTATTTCAACCACTTTGGTGTTTGTCGCCGTGTTTATCCCCGTGACTTTCATCTCGGGCACCCAAGGCACCTTCTTCAAGCAGTTCGGTTTCATCATGTCGGGTTCGGTGTGTCTTTCCACCCTTTCAGCCTTGACAATCTGTCCAGCCCTTTGCGCGCTTTTGTTCAAACCGAAAAAAGAAGGCGAAAAAGAACATAAGGGAGTCAGCTATTATGTCAAGCAAGCATACGATGTGGCTTTCAATGCCATGTTGGGCAAGTATATGAAAGGTGTGAGCAAATTCATCAAGCGTCCTGCTGTTTCATGGATTCTTATAGCGGTTTTCAGTGTAGGTATGGTATGGTTGATGAAGAGCGCCCAATCTGAACTTGTTCCTCAGGAAGACCAGGGCTTCTTCTTCGTCGACGTGCAAACCACACCGGGTACCTATCTGAACGAGACGGAAGCGGCGGTCAGTAAAATCGAGAATTACATTAAATCGATAGACGATATCGATCTGATCAGCACCGTGTCAGGTTACTCCATCATGAATGGTGGTGCGGGCACCAACTACGGCACCTTGATGATACGAATGAAAAACTGGGAGGAGCGCGATTTCTACAGCATCGCCACTGTGCAGAACCAAATCACGTTGTGGTCGATGGAGAATATGCCGGAGGCCGATGTCACAACGTTCCAGATGCCCCAGATTCCGGGCTATGGCTCCGGCTCTGCAATTGAGTTGAACCTCCAGAACAGTTCGAGTGACGATGACGCGACTTTCATCAGTTATGCGAACGAGTTCACGCAGAAGCTGAATGAGCGTCCAGAGGTGGCCATAGCGGTGTCTTCCTATTCGGCCAACTATCCGAAATACGAACTTACCGTTGATGTGCCGGCATGCATCAGCAAGGGCATTTCGCCGAGGACCGTCGTCGAGACCATCGGCACTAACCTCGCCGGATCGTATATCGGCACCTACACCAAGTACGGCAAGGTGTACTATGTGATTGTGGAGGCGGGCAATGAGTATCGCATGGAGCCGAGCACGCTCAACAACATTTACGTTCAGGCAGGCGAAGAAATGACTCCTGTGTCGGGGCTGGTCACCATGACCCCGATCATGGGCACCTCGCAGGAG
>CADAPW010000103.1:0-688 GCA_902789915.1 uncultured Bacteroidia bacterium
GGTCAACATCAAGGAAATCGAGTTCCTCTCGCCCGACAACAACATCCTGGTGAAGAACGTGAAGCCCAACTTCAAGACCTTGGGCAAGAAGTACGGCAAGCAGATGAAGCAAATCCAGGCCTACTTCACCAACATGAGTCAGGACGAGATCCATGCCTTCGAGAAGAACGGTGGCACCCACCTCGATGTGGACGGCGTCGACGTCGAACTGACCCTCGAGGACGCCCTGATCTCAACACAAGACATCCCCGGCTGGGCCGTCACCTCACAAGACGACCTCACCGTGGCACTCGACATGACCATCACCGAAGAGCTGATGCAAGAAGGCCTCGCCCGCGAGATCGTCAACCGCGTGCAGAACCTCCGCAAGACGGGTGGTTTCGAGGTGACCGATCGCATCGAGCTGCTCATCGAGAAGAACGATAAGATCAACAACGCCGTGGCAAAATACGGCGACTACATCTGCAATGAGACCCTGGCCACCATCACCGAGGTAGACGCCCTGGACGGCGTTGAAGCCGAGGAATTGGTGGAAGGTGTGAATGGAATTCAAAGCACTGATACTCGAAAAACTCGAACAGGCAAAGAACAGTCTGGAGACCTTACAGGCCAACCTCTCCGGTGGCGAACACAGCACCGACGACACCGCCCCCACCTTCAAGGTGTTGGAAGACGGCTATGCCGTGGC
>CADAPW010000103.1:717-8631 GCA_902789915.1 uncultured Bacteroidia bacterium
CGCTGCGTGCCCATCACCACCCGTTGCCTTGACGCCAAACTGAAGAAAAAGTGAAAAAAGAGGGCAACAACGGCCTGATGTGGTCGTTTTTGGTGATTTTAGTCATTTTGGTGCTCGACCAAATCCTCAAGATTTGGGTTAAGACCAATATGTCCCTTGGGCAGGAAATCCCTGTCCTCGGAGACTGGTTCAAGCTGTTGTTCATCGAGAACAACGGCATGGCCTTCGGTTGGATGGGCAGTGGCGGCTTCCTGAAGCTCGGCTTGAGCCTCTTTAGGATTGTAGCCATCGTGGCCTTGTTTTGGGTGCTCGTCCGCCTCTCGAAGAGAAACACCAGATTCGGCGTGTTGTTCGGCCTCGCCCTTATCACGGCGGGTGCCATGGGCAACATTATCGACAGCGTATTCTACGGCCGCATCTTCAGCGAGAGCACCTACACGCAAGTCGCCACCCTTTTCCCCGACGGCGGCGGCTATGCTGGCTGGCTGCACGGTCGCGTGGTCGACATGCTGTATTTCCCCATCATCGACGTTGCCAAAGAGAATGCCTCGTGGCTTCCAGATTTCTTCTTCGGCCCCGACAACCACTTTATCTTCTTCCGTCCCATCTTCAACCTTGCCGACGCCGCCATCACCATTGGCGTGTTCTATATGCTCATCTTCCAATGGAAGTGGTTAAAGAGCATTAAATGATAAAGCGGCCCTTCAACAAGCTCAGAGACCGCAACGACCGTAAAAGCTAAGGTGCCTGAGCCTGTCGAAGGCCCGACATATTACAATAAAACCCCTATCCTGCTCGTTATTATCCGTAAATCGAACCGTCATGAAAAGACAGAAACTCTTTACCATCCTCATAGCCATGTTGCTCGTCCCGATGTTTGCCGTAGCACAAAATGGCGTTTCCATCGGCCAATGGCGCACCCATCTCCCCTACCAAAAGGTGATTGGCGTGGAGCCTGTCGGCCATAAGATCTATGCCGCCACGGAATACGAGCTGTTCTACTACGACACCGAAGACAACTCCATCAACATCATCAACAAAATCAACGGTTTGTCAGACATCGGCATCAGTACGATAAGCTACAACCAAAGCCAACGCAAGCTGTTTGTAGCCTACGCCAACGCTAATGTCGACCTCATCGACAGCGATGGCGACGTCACCAACATGAGCGACATCAAGGACAAGAACATCGTGGGCAACAAGAGCATCAACCATGTCTACTTCGACGGCGACCTCGCCTACGTGGCTTGTGGCTTCGGCATCGTGGTCTTCGACTTGGAAAAGGAAGAGGTGAAAGATACTTATTACATTGGCAACCAAGGCGATGCAGTGAATGTAACGGACATCGCCATCTTCAACGGCCGCATCTACGCCTGCACCGACGACGGCGTGTATTTCGCCTCGCAAAATGCCCAAAACCTGGCCAACTATGCCTCGTGGCATTTCGACAACACTCTGATACACCCGCATCTGGCTTATACCGAGATGGAGGTCTTTAACGGCAAGCTCTACCTGAACTACGACGGCGGCTTTGAAGCCGACACACTCTTCGTCAACGACGGTAGCCGCTGGACCTACTACAACAGGGCGGATGTCAGACAAAAGTACGAATTGCGGGCCTACGACGACCAGTTCATCTTCGCCAACCGCTATAGCGTGAGCGTCTTGGATCGTAACCTCAACGAAGTCCACAACATCTATTCGCCTGGCGGCAACATCGAGCCTCTCTCCGCTGCCCGCGACAACAGCGGCAACTACTGGATTGGCGACAGCCACCGCGGCCTTATCAAGACCTCCGACGGATGGAACAACATGGACGTGAAGCCCAACGGCCCCGCCTCCAAGAACGTGTTTGAACTCAAAGCCTATGGCGACCAAGTATGGATTGCCACGGGAGGCCATGCCGCCAACTGGGGCAAACGCTATATGAAAGAAGGCGTGGCACGCTTCGATGGCTTCTGGACCATCCTCAACAGCAGCACCGTCCCTGACTTCACCAGCTACTCCGACTTCATCTGCACCGCCACCGACCCCAACAACCCCTCCGTGACCTATGTCGGCACCTGGGGCAAGGGCATCCTGAAGTTTGACGGCAACGATTTGGTGGAGGTGTATGACGACACCAACAGCACGCTGGAAAGGTGGGTGGACGACCCCAGCCTGATCAATATCAGCGGCCTGGCCTTCGACAGCAAAGGCAACCTCTGGGTGGCCAACACTGGCGCCACCAAGCTCCTGTCGGTGATGGAACGCAACGGCACGTGGCGCTCCTTCAACTTGGGCGGTAGCTTGAGCGGCACCTACATCGGGCCTCTGCTCATCGACGACAACGACTACAAATGGATCATCCGCCGTGGCGGCGAAGTCATCGTCTTCAACGACAACGGCACCTTGGACATCACCGCCGACGACCGCACCGCCACCCTAACCACGGCGGAAGGTAACGGTCACCTCACCGGCGCCGTCAACTGCCTCGCCGTCGACCAAAGCGGCAACGTGTGGGCAGGCACCGACAACGGCCCTTGCCTCTTCACCAACCCCCGCGCCATCTTCAACGGCGGCAACTACGACGCCATCCAAAAAGAGGTGCCACGCGACGACGGCACACAACAATTCGACTACCTCTTTGCCGGCTCCAACGTGCTCTCCATGGCCGCCCTCCCTGGCACCGACCAGATGTGGTTCGGCCTCGAATCCGGGGCTTATTTGATGGATTTTGAACAGAAAGCCAAGGAAATCCATTGCTTCAACACCGACAACAGCCCACTGCTCGATAACTCCGTCACCGCCATAGCCGTTGACAAGAACGGCGAGGTGTTTTTCGGCACCAGCAACGGCGTCATCTCCTACCGCGGTGAGTCGTCGACACCCGAGCCTGAAGTCAACGACGTGGTGGCCTACCCCAACCCCGTCAGACCTGGCTACACAGGCTTCGTCGGCATCAAAGGCTTGGTGGCCAATTCATTGGTACGCATCACCACCGTCGACGGCGCCTTCGTCACACAGCTGATTTCGGAAGGCGGACAAGCCGTTTGGGACTGCACCACCATCAATGGCGAAAAGGTGACCCCTGGCGTCTACCTCATCTACGTCAGCACCAAAGACGGCAAGAACAAGTTTGCCACCAAGATCCTCCTACAAAATTGATGGACGACAAGATAGAAGGCATTGTCCTGCAATCGCTGCGCTACGGCGACACCAGCCTCATCGTGAAGGTGTTCACCCGACAGTATGGCATGAAGTCCTATATGCTGAAAGGCGCCTTCAACCATAGCTCGAAAAACCGCGCCGCCTTGTTCCAGAACCTGAATATCGTCAGCTACGTCGAGGTGAACGCACCCAAAAGCCACAACCTGAACTACCTGAAAGACGCGCAAATCGCCATGGCGTACCACAGCCTGCCTTTTGTGATGAACAAAAGCGCCATCATGATGTACGTCAGCGAGCTGCTATCGAAAACCATCACAGAGCAAGAGCAAAACGAGGCTTTGTACGACTTCATCCTCAGCTCCCTCCAGTGGCTCGACCTGAAGGATGAGGACTATGCCGTCTTCCCTTTGTTCTTCACCCTCGAACTCACCCGACACCTAGGCTTCTATCCCAAAGCCAACCACCAAGAAGGCTTTTGTTTCGACATGATGGAGGGTGCCTTCGCGCATGACTATCCACTGCATCCCTATTATCTCGATGCCGAGGCTGCGGCCCTATTGTCGAGCCTCCTCAACGTGGGTATTGACGAAGCAAGCCGTCGGCCGCTCCGCTTGAGTCAGCGTCGCGAGTTGCTCGACGGCTTGATAATCTTTATGCGGCTGCACGCCCCCGTGATGCGGGATTTCCATTCCCACGAAGTGCTGAAAAGTGTATTAGAATAATAAATTGCCCGTTTGTGGGCAATTTATTATTCTAATCACTTCAAATCAATGGCAGTCTGTCCAATCAGCTTGCCACCTTGTTCGTAAACATCGATGAAATAGGTGCCAGGCATGAACTCCCTGTCGGCAGGCTTGGTGTAGTAAGCCCTGACAGGTGTTTCCTTGCCCTCATAGTTCACCCTGACCTTCTCGGTGTACTGTAAAACCTCGCCATTGGATTCAAAGGCGTATTCGTCGCCCGTTCCTTTGCAGATGATGGCTTTCTTCGGGTCAGCGATGCGGATATAGAAAATCTTGGTACCCGGCTGGATCAAGTCGTTGGCGGCCACGGTGAAGTCGACTCTGATGCGTTCGGCGCGGTTGGCGCGGTCGGTGTCGCCTTCCTTGCTGCCGCTCTTGAAACGCACGGCTTGGGCCGAATAATTATAGAGCTTCAACACTGCTGCCTGGTTGACCATATTGGTCAGCTCTTCTTTCTGGCGACTGAGGTTGGAGTTCTCGCGGCGCTCAGCCTGCACCTGCTCGCGGATGCGCTCGTTCTCGGCCACCAACTCACGGTTGACGGTGTAGAGCGAGTCCATCTGACGGACATACTTCTGCGAGATGGTCTGCAACGATGCGAGTTTCTTCTTGATGCGATAGTAATCCCATTGTGAGTCAAGGAGTTTCTTGATTTCTACGGCATCGGCTTGGATGATGCTGTCTTTCTCAGCCAGCTCGAGGCTCAACTCGCCATAGCTCTCCTTCAGATCGTTGTGGACCTTCATCAGGCTATCCACCTCGGCTTGGAAGTCGGCACGTTGCAGTTCCTTCTCAGCCTCAAGTTGTTTCAGGTCGCTTTTCATCGAGCCGTTGCGCACCAACAGCACGACCAAAGCTATCGCCAATACACCGAGGATGGCATACAGCCACATCGGCAGTTTCGCTTTTTTCTTGTTTTCTGAATCCATATCTTTTGGTATTTATTCTGCAAAATTAAGAAATTTTCCTTGTACACGGCATTTTAGGCTCAACTTTCGATGACAGGCTCCACTTTTGCCCTCGACAAGTGTACGGGGATGTATTGCCCCACCACATCGATGTAGACGATGAGATGCCGTTTGTTGCAAATGGTTTCGAGCTTTCCCACCAGGTCTTTCATCGGGCCGTTGATGATCCTCACCTTCTGCCCCACCTTCAACTCCTCTGTGTTTTGCATCTTGTATTCTTCACCGTGTTCATAGTCCTCCACAAACCGTTTGATGGCAACAATCTGGTTGTCGGGGACCACGACGGCCTGTCGCTCAAACGACACAAAGCGCATCACGCCATACACATTCAGGATGGGAAGGTATTCCTTGGCATTAGAGCGGACAAACACATACGACTTGAACAGCGGCTCTTCAATCTTCTTGCGCCTGTCGCTCCACTTCTTGATTTTGGTCACCAAGGGGAGATAGGCCTCTATGCCCATCTCTTCGAGTTGCGACAGCACTTTTTTCTCCGACCTTGACCTGACATACAAGGCATGCCAATGCCGTTCGAGAAGTTCAAGCTCATTCATTCCTTATGCTTCTTTCTGCTGTGCTTTTTCTTTTCGTCGGGGTTGCCCTCGCCATAATAGTCCGAACCGTAATAGCCCGAATGCTGGCTGCCATACCTGCCATAGCCATAACCGTATGCATAGCCATATCCATACCTGTAGCTGCCATATCTCTTGCCGTAGTAGCCCTTATTGGTCTGGATGCCGTTGATGACGATGGAAGCATCGATGCCACGGTCTTCCAGATCCTTGATGATGCTGCCGAAGATGTTCTTGTTGGTGACGCCCTGGCGGACGATGAACAGCTTGACATCAGCGAAGCGCATCAGCAGGAAGGCATCGGTGACCAGGCCCAAAGGCGGCGTGTCGATGATGATGTAGTCATATTTCTCCTTCAGCAACTCGAAGAACTCTTCGCACTTTGCAGAGGCAATCAACTCAGCGGGGTTGGGTGGGATGGGACCGCTGGTGATGATGTCGAGGTTAGACACCTGGGGAGCGGTTTGTATGACATTCTCGAACGGTTCCTTGTTGGAGAGGAAAGAACTGATACCCACATTGTTGTTCAGACCGAACTCCTGGAAGAGCTTAGGTTTGCGCATGTCGAAGCCCAGCAACACCGTCTTCTTGCCGTAGAAGGCATAAATCGATGCGATATTGATGCTGTTGAAGGTCTTTCCAATGCTCTGCATGTCGCCGGTGACGAGGATGGTGCTCTTCGGTTTGCCTTGCGTGAGGAACTCGACGTTGGTACGTATCGAGCGGAACGACTCGGCAATGGGTGACTTGGGCGAGTTGATGACCACCAAGGGGTTGGTGTCGTTGGTTTGGGCCACCTGTCCGATGATGGGGAAGCGCGTCAGCTTCTCCACGTCCTTGCGGTCGCTGATGGAGACATTGAAGTAATTCTTAAGGAAGAGATACAAGGCCGGAATCAACAAGCCGATGATCAAGGCGATGAGGTAGTTCATCGAGGTACGCGGCGAAATCTTGCGGGTCCTTTCCATACGGGCGATGTCGAGGATTTCGTTGTCGGGCGTGTTGGAGGCTTTCAGGATTTGAGCCTCGGCGCGACGCTGCATCAGGTATTTGTAAGTGTCTTCGCTGAATTTGAAGTTACGCTGGTAGTTGAGAAGCTGCTGTTGCTTGTCGGGCAGGCGGCGCGACTCTCCTTCGAGGCCGGCGATGCGGCGGTCGATTTCGTTGAGGCTCATCTGGGCATTGTCGACAAGGTTATTGACATTCTCCAGCAAAGCCCTCTTGGTGGTGACAATCTGCTCGTTGATTTTGATGATTTCGGGGTGCTGCTCCGTTTGGGTGAGCAGTTTGGTGGCTTTGGTCTGCGCCAAAGTGACGAGATCGCGTGCCAACTGGTTCAGCAGAGGGTCGTTGATGCCCATAGTGCTGGGAGCCGCCAAGTTCTCCGGGTCGTTGATTTGGACCCTGATATAATCCTGCAGACGCTTGTAAATCTTCACATTAACCATCATCTCGGCACGTTCTTTCTCCAAGGCACGAAGGTTCGTGTAAACCTGACTGGCTTGTAAGTCAAGGTTCATCACATCGTTCTGTTCACGGAAATCCTTCAAGTCGCTCTCGGCGCTGCTCAACGACTCTTGGATGCCCTCCAACTCATTGTCGATGAACTCAATGGTATTTTGTGAGACCAGGTTCTTCTTCTCCAAGCCTCTTGAAACATATTCATTCATTAAGGTATTGGTGAAGTCCACAATCTTTTGACTGTTGTAACCATTTGTCGTCACTGCAATCACAGAGGACTGCTTGCTGGTGGGACCCACTGAGAAGGAACTGTTCTGTCTGACCAGACTGGCATAGCTGTTGAGCCAGAATGAAAGCTTTCTGCTGTTGTCAACCTCGGGAGTATATTTTTCGTTCAACACAATGCGGAAACGGTTGTATCCGTTGTCCACCATCTCTCCAGGCTTACATTCTGTGGTCACATCCACCTTCATAAAAGGGGAACTCGATACAATCTGGCTTAAAATGAAATCGTATTTGTTCAGTCCCTCTGCGGTGGCATGAAGGACAATCTTATTCTCAGACAGGTTGACAATGTCGTACACCAATCCCACTGCCTGCGGCACCGTGCGGTCGAACTCAACCGTAAACGGCGATGTATGATACAATTCCTTGGTAGCTATACGTCCCTTTTCCACATAGGTGACCTCAATATTCATCTTTCTCACTGCACGGTCGGCAAGTGTGTAGGATTTCAGAATGGCCGTTTCATTGTCCACACTCTGGTAACCGCTAAAACTTCCATTGGTCATGATGGCAGTGGCGTCATATCCAGAATAGGAATCCTTGATGAGCACAGTACCCGTGGTCTGATACACATTAGGCTTGTAACGATTGATGACAAAACCAATTGCCAAGGCCACCACAGCACCAATCAAAAACAAGTACCAATGGTTCAGGAAGATAAAAATCAACTGTTTGATGTCAACAGTCTGTTCCTCATTGTTTTGCTGAGGCTTATATTTTGTTTCGTTCTGCATA
>CADAPW010000104.1 GCA_902789915.1 uncultured Bacteroidia bacterium
AAAATTAGTGCACTTACCATTCTGCAATACGTAAACTTCATTAACGACAAGCCCATTGGCAGAATTAAGTATGCACTAAATTAATTCCGCCAACAGGTACAAAATACTAAATACGCCTCCTTCTAATGAACTGAAGAAGTCAAATCTTTTGGCAGAATTTAAAGGTTCCTCACAATTCTCAATGAGTCTATCTGCAAAATAGTTTATAATTGGCTTTGTTTTTGGAGTTAATGAGATAACTCCATCATCTATGCGATCTTGATGAACGAACAAATCAGTTCCTTCTAGTATCGTCATTATATAATCCGTTCTGCTATTACTGTTTTTATTTCCCTCTATTTCATGGAAAGACATATTTAGATTTCTTAGTTCATTTAAGTTGTACCCTTGTTGATCTTTCTCACGAATGTACGCACTTAACAATGTAATTAGATTCACTTTGGGTTTCCCATTCAAAAAAAGACTTTCTTTTGATAGATGAATCAAACATAACTCACGATAAGTCAGTTCCTCCTTGGCTATAAGAATTGCTAACGGCGAAACTTCCAACGAGGAAGTTACTAAGCCTGTTTTCTTCAGGAAAGAGATGATAGCTCCTCTATTACTCTCTACAAAACCTATTCTTGAAGTAATATAATTACTTCTATTCTCTGCGCGACTAATCTCTGCGCGATTATTGTACAGCCAATTCGAGTACAATGTTACGTTTGGTAGTGTAACTTTTAAGCTGGTGTCTAAATCACTAAAATCCATAGCATTAAGAGATATAAGGGATTAAACTTTTAATTAACTCTTTAAGGACAGGGACAACAATAGAGTTCCCCGCATGACGATACGCAATACTATCGCTAACAACGATATTAAAACTATCATCAAAACCCATTAAGTTCATACACTCACGCGGTGTCATTTTCCGACCTACAGCATCTACCATACCTTTTCCGTCTTTGAAGTCGAATTTACCTACGTAAATGCGTTCATCGGTATAGTGGTGAGGCTTGGGTTTTTCAACTCGGAAATCACCAATCCAGTTATCTTGTTGGTATGCTGTTTCACAACCGATAATATCTTGATTGACACGTGAGCGTCTAAGATTCTTTTCTGGAGAGGTGATCCATTCAAATCCTTTCTTACCCAAATAGTAAATATCGCTAACTTCTCCTTTTTCAAGATACTCTGTACTTTTGTGTTTCAATTCCATTTTTGGAGGGAATGAATAAGGAGACGTGTATACGTCATCTCTAAAGCCAATTAAGAACAATCTACTTCTCAGCTGCGGTTGATTATAGTCTTTTGCGTCCAATATAGACCACTCAATATGATAACCAAGAGATTGCCATACATCAAACATTACTTTCCATGTACGTCCGTGATCATTCTTAGTAACATTTTCTACATTTTCGTAAATGAAGATTTTAGGCTTTGATTCACTAATAACTCTCGCATAGTCATAAAACAGAGTTCCCCGAACATCTTCCAGACCTAACTTCTTTCCGTAGTTAGAGAAACTTTGACAGGGACTACCTCCAACTAAGATGTCCAAATCTCCATTAAACTCATGAGCATCCAAGAACCGTATATCTTCATGCCATTTGTCTTCCGTAATATCATAGTTAGCAAAGTAGGCGTCTTTTACATAATTATGTTCTGGCATAGTATCGTAACGCTCTTTTACATACTGCTCGCGCTCTATCATCGAGCAATTAGGTGTCAATGCGATTATTTGATCTTGAATAAGAGTCAAGACATGTTTTACCTTGCTCTTTCGATTTTTCTTGTAGTATTCAACAACTACTTTAGATCGAGGATTCATGTCTCGTTTTTGAACCAACCGATAAAGGATGTCTGTTTCCTCTTTTCTAAACTCCTTACGCACACCTATGCGATTAATATAATCTTCGCAATATGCATATAATTCATTGGCGTTAAGACCATTGGTCAAAGTATACAAGTCCCCATACATGAGCGGCAATTCTCTTTCTCCATTGTCGCATGCAAAAAGGATCTTATGTGATATTTTTAGTTGGCGAAGCGCATGCTCAAATGCGCCTATACCACTAAACAAAGTGCCAACTTTAATTGATTTTTTAACCATCGTATTTATTTGTTTAATCAAGTATCCGATTTATGCGGACATTTAACAAATTTATGAATGTATATTTCTTTTTTGGCATAATCACTTTCCTTCCATCAAGATACTCACTATTCTTTTCCATTCTTCACCTGACAACTTGGAATTGGTAGGGGACAAAGCATCCCAATCGCGCAAAGGTAGGTCGCTAATGGTTTTGCGTAGTTTTACAAAAGAGTACTTCGACACATCATCTGTGATGGCCTGTGACAAACTAGGCGACAGACTACGAGGAATCCCTATCATACGAAGCGCCAAGGCTTTTTTGTCGTCCACACCATAGTAAACATACGACGGCACATAACTGTCTTTTATCTCGGTATCAATACCTTTAACAATACCTTCCAATGCGCTCAACCCCCATGAAGCCTTGAATCTTGCACTGTTCATGTAATTCACAAAACTTGTAATCTGGCTTGTGATGTCGTTATTCTGAAAATTGGGGTGTATCGAAGAAATGCTGTTCAACTTATCTCCATGAACCCAAGCAATCAACACCTTCGCAACTATCTCAGGGTTAAATTCTGACACTCTGGAATCCGTGCCTAACCCCGTTTCGGGAAGTGCGGCAACCACTCGAATTTTCTCGGTCAGGTTGGAGGAATCTCTCCTGTCGAAAAGATTCTCTGGTTTCCAACTGTCCAGATCGGAAATCAAGATGTTTTGGGATTTCTCCCTCATAATTTTCAGTACAGAAGGCACCGAAAAACCTGTCTTGTCAGCAAAGCTCAACAGACCTGTTTGCGAAGAATACTTGGCTTCAATAGTCTGATAAATCTTCTTGCATAAGTCGATGAAGTCAGCCTGCTCCGTGAGACTAAGCTTGCTATATATGAAAGTGTCCTTAAACAAATCTTCCACATCTTGAACAAACTCGTTTTTTGAGACATGCAACAGATGGATGAAATACTGGAATAGCGGAGCAAAGGAATCATCATATTCATTTGACAGATGTATTAATGCATAATCATCATTTTCCAAAGTGGCAATAATCCTTTGTCTGTCATCAAACAGCCGAGCCAAAACACTAGCAATCTCCTCCGTGCTTTTGTTGACAATGCTCAACCCCAACTCTTTGTTCTGTTTTGTGTTGAAAGGCAGGATAATTTTTCCGAAATCATCCACCATGGTTCTTCCAGCCCGCCCGGCAATGTTCCAAAAGTCGTTTGACGACAAAAGATTTTCTTTTCTGGATTGTCCACGGTAATATGAATCAAAATAGACGGAAGAAACAGGGAAATTAACGCCCTCGGCAACAGTAGTGGTTGCACAAACGTACTGAATCTGCCTCTCACGAATAAGATGCTCAATCAGCAGTTTGGTTTCATCGGAAAGGCCGGCGTGATGAACGGCAATCCTCTTTGAGAGCAATTGGGAGAAAAGTGTGGTGCACCCCATTTCCTCCTCCAAGTACTTTTGAACCAAAAGAATGTCTGGTTCAAGATGGTCGGGGTTATCCAACCAATTGTAAATGTCTTTGGCGGTGTTGTTTGCAGATGTCCTGCCTTGACATAGAATCAATTGTGTTTTACCCGGTTCAGCGCAATGCTTGCAGGAGTATTCAAGTATTCTTTCCTTGTCGGAAGTGGTTTGCAACGCAATGTCTATGGACTCCTCAGAGGTGTATTCCTGTTGATAGGGTGCAGCGTATGGCGAGGGTACCATTTGCGTTTTCACCTTTTTCTCTGTAACCTTCAAGCCAAATACAACTTTTTCGGAAGGTTTCCACTGGACTTCGATGGTGTTTCCTCCCCCTAACCACTCCTGAATGGAGGTTTTGTCGCCAGGAAGGAACGGAGAAAGGAGCATGTATTTTGCATTTGGGCGTTCTCTTCTCAAAATGGCAATCAGCAGTTCCAACCGTGCCCCTCTTGCGCCATTGCGAATGGTATGTGCCTCATCCACAATGAACATGGAGACATCACGCACCGACGGGTGATCTCTTCTGACAAGCAGATCCAGCTTCTCGGGTGTGGAAATCAACACATCAATCTCATCGGCCAGCAAGAAGGCGTCCTCGGAAGGATCCACTTCGTTTACCGATGAAGTTTTTTCAACAGAAAACCCCAATGATGACAAATCCGCCCTCAAATCGTGATATACTTGGTTGACCAATGCTCTCGATGGAACTACGTAAACCACCTTTGACTGCGGAAGCAAGGACTTCGTCACGACAATGTTAAATTCAGCCAGAAGTGTTTTGCCAGCGCTTGTAGGCATCTGCAAAACGATGGCATTGGCGGCAACGTCGAAAAGTTTTTGACTCATAGCATCCCTTTGTGATGGGAGCAACTCTAATATGCCCAAATCACCCTTTTGCTTACACAGCAACTTGACTTGCTCTTGCCATGTCGTGCCAGTCCAAATGGAATTGTCAATCAAGCGGTATAAGTCAGACTCTATGATGCCAAGAATGCTTTTGTTTCGTTTGGTTTGGGTAAGTTTTCGAGCAATGTCAATATGCTGGCGAACAATGGTATCAATTTTGCGACCAGGATAGTTGTAACCTTGTAGAATATACTGTGCCGCCTCCACAACAGCCTTGGAAGTATGGTACAAAGCAACAAGCCATAAAGCTTCCTCGGTTTGTTGGCTTGAATTGAAAGAGTTCAGATAGTTGGATTCAAACAAGTATTGTTCTTGCCGAAGATTCTCAACAGTATCTATGGCTTTCCTAATATCTTTATATCCGTCTTGTTTTCGAATAAGATAAAGCAGTGCGCGCAGTATTCCAACGAGAACTCGCTTTCCCCAATCAGACTCTTCGGATAATGAATTGACATAATCCGATAATGATAGTCTTGCAGAAATGGTTTTGTTTAATTGCAAAGCTAAACTTGCAAGCAAAAAGTAATATGGTAAAAACTCATCGTTTATTTGAAGGTTCACCAAATCATTCCATTCTGCGCGTAGTTTGTCGTTCTCTTTTGGGAAAGTTTTCAACAATCTATATGTCAATTCTACGACTTCTTGTTCGTTGGGATTCTCAAAGGAAAACGCTGTGAACAAGAACGTGATTTTAGGTAAAGAAAAAGAACAAGCACTGCTATTATGGGTAAAGCCTATGGAAGATTTCCAATAAGACTGTTCTTGCTCGTCAAGCAAGGCCTGAATCCTATCATTAGACAATAGACTTGATATAAGTGGATTGCTCGTTTTCATTTTGTGAGTTCTCTAACTTTTTTGTAAAACAAATCTATTGTACTATCTATTGTTTCTTCGGTGAAAGATAAGATGGCAAAATGTATGTTCCCTGGTTCAAACTCGTTTACATTTGATTTCATCTTGCCAAAATCTTTTGTCTCGTCAACACATGTATAATCTCGAACTAAACCACAGCCATAAGTGATTTCGCAATTGTTTGTTTTGTTTTCAATATTAATTACAAAAAACATTATTACAACTACGTCTTTTGCGTCTAGATTCTTGGAATACTCAACTAACCGTTGTTTCAGTGTGTCAGAGTCGTCATGGTATTTTTTGTGGGTTTTGTATATGGAATCATCAGTTTGGTCAACAACAGCCGGAGGGTTCTGTTTTTGGCCAGAAACTTTAGCTTCGGCAATGAGTAATTCATACGTTCCATCTTCTTTGATGCGATATCCGATGGCATCGATGCCTCGACCCGGCATATCATATCGTTCTCGGGTGCTAATGTTCTTTGCCGGGATGATATAACGGTGACCTTCATCAAGCTTTTCTTCAAAATAATATGTTGTTAGGAGTTCTCCTAAATCGCTTCGATATATATCGTTGACGGGATTTGGAGTGCCGCCTTTTTCTCTTATTGGGTCAACATATACAGCATTCTGTCTAACGATTGTTTTTATTTGAGATAAATCAAATCCAGTTCCAAGTCCTTCCGATACTTTCAACGCCTCCTCGATAACAGCCGCAGATAATGCATTGCGTTGCTCGATGTATTTTTCAGCAAATTTGTCTATAAATTTGTCAAAAACCCTAACATCAAATTTGGAGAAAGTATTCATTGTATTGACCCTTTTTTAATGAAACAGCAACATCTAAAGTGTTATTGTTCTTTATTTTAGCGTTTTTTCACTTCAAAATTCCCTATTAATTTGCAAAAATAAGCATTTTTCCCGAAACTTTTTTCATTATTCCTGATAAAAAACGCATCCCATCACATTTTCCTCAGCAATCGCTCCGTCCCAATCTCCATCCTGCTAAAAGCAAACCATTTCTTGCCCAAGTCCTTCAGCGAGGCGCCGATATGATACACTGTGTCGTCGATGCAGAGGAAGCGGTTGTTTGCTGTCGGGTAAGTTGCTGGGAATGAAATTGATGTTTTTTGGAAACAAATCTTACATAAATCTGTCATAAATGGATCGCTTCGTTCCTCGCGATGACGCGAAGCGACGTGGGGGCAAAGCCATGAAGGGGAGACAAGAATACACTGCGATACGATTTACCTTGTTGTCGATGAAGATTATTCCAAAACGGAATAAACTATGTTTTCTATTGTGACAAAGGTCTGTTGTCAGGTCAAATAAAGAAAACAAAACAGGATTTTTCCATAATTTTGCCAAAAATTCCGCTCCAATGTCTTGGCTTGAAAGTCTCGGTCTCTTGGGCCTGTTTTTGGGCACCTTCCTGGCGGCTACCATCGTGCCGTTCAGCTCCGATGCGCTGTATGTGGCTGTGCTTATGGCCACGCACAACCCTGTCGGCTGCCTCGTCGTCGGCACCTTGGGCAACTGGCTCGGAAGCGTCACCACCTATTGGATCGGGCGCATCGGTCGCTGGGAATGGATTGAGCGGTGGTTCAAGGTGAGCCCGGAGGCCATGGAACGTCAAAAAATGAAAGTCGACCGCTACGGCATCTGGCTCGCCCTGATCGCCTGGGTGCCTTTCATCGGCGACGTTTTCACCCTCGCCCTCGGCTTTTTCAAAACCAAACCCGTGGGAACCATGCTCTTGCTCCTCGTCGGCAAGTTCCTCCGTTTCCTCGTTTGGAACTTTGTTATCGGGGCGTTGTAGCTTTGAAATAGAATTGAAAGCATTTATCTGCAGCCATAGATGACTTGTTCACGCTGGCATGGCATGGCTGCTGGGGTCACACAAAAAACTCTCTAACCGAACAAATCCGAAGCATCCGAAAGGTTTCGGAAAAGATCGGTTCGTTTCGGCTAGAAGAATAAAAACGCAAAGCACGACATGGCTGCTGGGTCACACAAAAAACTCTCTAACCGAACAAATCCGAAGCATCCGAAAGGTTTCGGAAAAGTTCTGGTCGTTTCGGTTAGAGAAATAAAAACGCAAAACACGACATGGCTGCTGCTACGGCCAAAACCGCCCCGTCCGCCGGCAATACGCCTCATACTCCTCGCCAAAATCCTTGCGAAGCCGCTTCTCCTCACTGCGTACTTGGAGGAGCATGATGATAATGAATGCGATGAACACCAGCAACGCCTGCCAACTCCACAGCAAGACGCAGACACCGGCGTAATAGACGAAGCTTCCCGTCAGCATGGGGTTGCGGCTCAGGCGGTAGGGGCCATTCGTCATCAGGTGCTTCGTGCGGGGTGCTACCTCATGCCCGAAGGCATCCATAGGGTTGCCGTCGCCTTTGCGCCGCATGTAGACGATGCTCCACACACTGAGCGACAGCCCGAGCACCGCGAGCACAATGGCTATCACCATCCTCCAAACAGAAACAGCACAAAGGTCAGGTCGACACGAGGCCAACCACATCAAGGTTGGGATAAGGAGCACGAACATCAAGCCGCCGAGGACATAGCCGATGCTATTCTACAGTCCGAATCTGGTCCTTCAAGCATTGATAATCAGACAGCAAATCATAGATACCATCCTCGCTCAAGACACCGCGCTTGAGGTCTTGAGGTAGCTTGCCGGCTTCGTCGGCCTCAAAGTCCTTGCGCCACTGCGGCGAGTTGTAATACGCTTCCAACTTGGTGATGTCGTGCTCCAGCTTGGCAAAGTCTTTGAGGGCGGCTTCCAGTCGTTTGACGACCTCCTCGCTCTTGTCGAAGAGGGATTCCATGCTGGTGATGCGTTCGATACGTGTCATAATCAGCGGTTTTAGTGAGGCAAAAATACTGAATTTTGCGAAAAATCCACTTCAAATGTTCCACATTCAAATTAATTCCGTACTTTTGCAGCCCGATTTTTAGGCAGAATGGAAAAGAAGAACGAATTATCCACTTCAAATGTTCCACATTCAAATTAATTCCGTACTTTTGCAGCCCGATTTTTAGGCAGAATGGAAAAGAAGAACGAATTCCTGATTCCGGTCAGCGGCCTTGCCCTTGGGAGTCATTCCTTTGAGTATGAGATCGATAACGATTTCTTCGCAGGGATGGATTACTCCGAAGTTCAGCAAGGAAAGGTGTCGGTGAAGTTGGATATCGATCGCCAGGAGACCATGCTGACGCTGCATTTCGACCTCAACGGTAGCGTGCGCGTGCCTTGCGACCGCTGCGCCGACGAGTTCGACCAGCACATCGAGAGCCTGCAGGACTTCTTCCTCAAGTTGGGAACGGAGAATGCCGAAGAGTCGGACGACGTGGCTGTCGTTTCGCCCGATCTGAATGAATACGACATCCGCCCATTGGTGTACGAGTACATCATCCTCGCCATCCCGATGCACCGCGTGCATCCCGAAGGCCAGTGCAACCCCGTCGTGATTGAGATGCTCAACCGCGAGGAGGCACCCGCCGAAGAGGAAGAGACCGACACCATCGACCCACGCTGGGCCGCTTTGAAAGACATAGATTTGAACGATAAATAAACAATTGGTAATTAACTAGTTAAAA
>CADAPW010000105.1 GCA_902789915.1 uncultured Bacteroidia bacterium
TGCAGTCGCTCGTCTCGCAGCTCAGCGATGAGCAGCTCGCCTCGCTCTTCCCGACGGTCATGCGTGGCATGACCCGCCGCAACATGCTCACTCGTCAGCTGGCCGCTGCCGCTGCCGTCACCGATGACGTGAAGGCCGTTGACCTGGCACAGCTGGAGGGCATCGGCAACGGCGAGCGCATCGACTCGCCGATGCTGGAAAGCATGGTCTCTGTCACCGACGATGTGTTGGATATCTACGCCGAAGCAGCTGCAGCCGAGTCCATCGGCAAGCCTGCCGAAGCCAACTTCATCGCGGTCGCCTACAACGTCACCAAGCGCAAAATCGGTGTCTTCAACACCGATGTCACCGACCCCAGCATGGGCGTGTCCGTGCCTGTCGGCAACTGGGCTGAGCAGGGCGATACCGTCCGTTTCTATCTCACTTATGCCGCATCCGGGGAGAATGTCTATCTCCGCGGCTTCGGCTCGTTCATCATCAAGACTAGGCCCGAGAAGATCGGCCGCAAAATCGGTAAATAACAGCAGCCATGAACATCTTTGAATGGGCATCGTTACTGCTGGCACCGATTACGGGTGTCGCTTCCTGGCTCGCCGCTACGCGGCTGCGCCAGAACCGCACCATCCGTGAGATGCAGCAGACCATCCTCAACCTGGTCGAGGAAAACAAGCGCGTCTATTCCGAGCTGACCGAAGCCCGACGGGAGATCGTCGGGCTATCGGCCCAGGTCGCACAGCTCAACCTCGAAAACGCCGAGCTGAAGCAGATGATCGAAAACCTGTAAAGCCATGAAGACGCGAATCTTTGTTTTCCTCCTGATGTTGACGGTGACGATGGTCTTGTGCGCCTGTGACGCGAAGCGTAGAGCGCAGCGGCGCATCCGTCGCATAACGGAACGCTGTCCCGAGCTGGTGACCGTCCAGGCGCATCCCATCGACACCTTTATAGAATTGCCACCCGTGGCCGATTCTGCCGTGATGCCCCTTGCTCCGCTGCTTGACGGCCAAGCCGTCAAGATCCAGACTGAGCAGGGCACCTTCACGGCAACGGCCACCGACGACAGCCTCACAGTCACCTACGAGGCCGAGCAAGAGCCAGTCCACTACGAAGACACCTTGCACTATTCGCAAGTCGTCATCGAGGATCCTCCGCCAGCCGAGAAGAAAAAGCCTCCCGCTTTCCTGTGGTTTCTTCTCGGCATGGTGGTCGTCTTACTGGCTATCATCATCACTGCAATCATAATTGTGATCAAAATGGTAAAGGTTTCCTGATGGGAACCTTTCCTTATATATATGCTCGGCGCTCGATGGTGTGTGTAGCGGCTCGGTCGTGGTGAAATGTTAATCCGATGCCGGCCAAAGGTTGCGGAGGAGGGTTTCGCATCCTTTAGGAAGCTCCATGGCCGCAACCTTTGTCCGTCCTCGGCTAAGATTTTGGTGCTCGTTTTCCCGCTCTCGTTTCTCTCTTCCGCTCCGGCAATGTAAGGGATTCGGAGGGCTGCCTGTCTGTCAAAGGCTGCGGAGGCAGCTCGTCCCCTGTGGGGAAACTTTTTGGCCGCAGCCTTTGCCAGCCAGTCAGGCTCCAGCGGGGAACGCGTTTTTAGGGCTTGTGGCGCGATTTTAGGCATCAGGTGGGTTGTCACCTATCCTTAGCCTTAAAAAATCAATACGCCAAGCCCTGCGTTTGCTGGAAAATCTCTATCTTTGCACCCGACTCCGTAGCCATACAATTATGGAGTTATCTGTTACTTGGGAGCCGAATGCCCAATTTGTCGGCTCCCTTTTTTTTGTCCAAAATGAAAGGGGACGACTGCCTTAAGCAATCGCCCCCTTCATTCTTACAGGGATTTAATCATCTTCTTCTTTGTCTCGTCGCTCACCTTTCGGTATCGCGAAATGGCCTTACTGCCTTCGGCGTGGCCACTCATCGATGCGATGTCCGAATCTCTGAAGCCTGCCTCGTAGAGGTTGCCGCAGAAGTTCCGTCGCCCCATGTGGCTGCTGGCCACTTCCGACAGCTTGACTTGCTTCTCCAGCCTGGTCACAGGATCCAGTATGGTGACAACGCGGTCCAGCTTCGGCAACAGCTTGAAAATTTCCTTGATGGCCTCGTTATATTTCTGATCAGAAATGAAGGGCAGTAATCTGTCATCATCGCGGCCTTCGTATCTCTTCAAGATGGTGATGGCGGTAGGGTGGAGGGGAATCGTGACTATTTTCCCGCTCTTGTTCTTTGTCTTACCGGCGACATACTGCAGCATCTCGCCGTTGATGATGTTGGAACGCTTCAGGCGCTTCAGGTCGCCGACACGGCAGCCCACCAAGGACTGAAATACAAAGATGTCTCTTTGCACCGCCAGTTCTGGACGCTTACGTAAGTCCGCCTTGAAGAGTTTTTCCCTATCCTTGTTCGTGAAGAAATAAGGAGTGCCATAAACGGACTGGTCAAGGTTGAAGTTCTGGAAGATGTCTTCAAGGTTGAGCTTCTTCACTTTCAAGAGCCAATGCCAGAAGGCAATCAAATACTTGATTTCGACTATCACGTAATTAAGGCTCCGCTTGTTCACTCCGCGCTTCCTGACATACTCGTAGCCATCGTAGAGACTGTCGTATTTCAGTTTCGGCAAGTACTGGAGCTCCTTTTCGCCTTTGTCGTTTTCGACCATTCTATTCTCCCACAATTCGTACTCATGGAGGATGAAATGCTTGAAGTCGTAGATCAGCGAGGTCGTGACCTCGTTCAGCTTGTAGCGCTTGTGCTGGTACCTTTCCATCCTTTCCCAAAGCCCGTGAGCGGTATAGTACGACTTGTGCCGGCAGTCGCCAATCACACCGACCTTATACTGCTCTTCGATGTAGTTGCTGAAGACATCGAGGAAGTAACGATTCTCCATCTTGGCGCGTTCGTTCTTGCGAACTTCCTTCACTTGCTGCAGGCGCTTCTTGCTGTCGATGGTCCATCGTGTGACATTGACTTCCTGTCCGTTGATGTAGATAGGCTCGGAATTGCTGCCCCATTCGATGTCGTTCATCCATTGGGTCAAGGAGTCTGGCTTCAGCTCGCTCTCCTTCGTTTCTTCCCAGCAACGCAGTAGGAAGGAGGTGAGGAGCAAAAGCCTGTCCCGGATTTCCTCGCATTTGTCGCCGTACTTGTTCTGTTTCTTGACCTTGGGCATCCCTTTTTCAGCGTCCCAATTTGCCGCTGTGATGCTGATGCCCGTGGCCGCTCTCTTCACGAAATTCCTGTTCCCGCTAAAGCGGAGCTGGATTTCGCCCCTTTCAGCATCATTCTTGATGTACCGTGAAAGGTAAAATTTGATTGTTGCCATACAATAAAGGTTTAAAAAATTAGTTAGTTTATCTGTTACTTGCCCTAAGAAAGGGTGCCCTTTACCCCTTCGATTTAAGGCAATGCAAATATACGAATAATTTTTGAATCCGTGTCAACCACGTGTCAACCGAACCCCAAAAAAGTGCACAATCATAGAAATTTATACATAGTCTAAATAACAAATCAATTTTGTAAAACACTGAAATACAATCGAATATAAATCCAAGAATGAACAAGACGATGTCAATGGGTTTAAATCAATGTTTAACGAAGTACCCCTGTTCGGGGCACGCAAAACAGCCTTAACTCATTGAAAAGTCAGAGTTGAGGCTTTTTTTTTGTATAAATCGGCGTTCCCACGCAAAGCAAGCCTCCGGTAGATCTGATTCTTTCGCACTTCTTATCGTGCCACTTTATGACAATAGCCACCCGATTCCTTGTCTGAAATCATCCGACACTTTGTCTTTTAAGCTCTTTTTTGTCGAATTTTATCCGATTATTTATCCATAAGGGTTTTCGCGCGTGCGCGATTTTATATTTTTGTGTGTTTTTTAATATAATAGTAAGATAAAATGAAACGCACAGCTTTATTCATTTTGCTGCTCATGGCACTCTTCACTGCCAGTGGTGAGACCATGAGCCACCCTACGGTGACATCCACTTACATCACTAACATTAGCACGGCTGCCGAGTGGAGCGAGTTCTGCGCTACCGTCAACGGTGGCTACGGCTACAGCGGCGTGGAAGTATGCCTTGTCAATGACATCACCGAGGTGAGCGACATTGTAGGCACATCTTTCAACTGCTTCAAAGGCACTTTCGATGGCCAAGGCCATACAATCACCTTCAGCAAAACCGTTACAGGTACAACGCAATACACCGCCCCCTTCGGGTTTATCGATGGCGCCACCATCAAAAACCTGAAGGTGACAGGGACGGTTACCTCTGGCGGCAGATTTGCGGGAGGCAATTGCCATTACACCCAAACCATGAACAACCTTGAAGGCACGCAGGTGTTTAGTGTCACGGGCAGTGAGAATGTCATCCTGGCCATGGACGGTGACATGGTGAAAACACAAAAAATAATTATCCAATAAAACCGCCCTTTAAGAACAACCAAACCGCTATTTTTTTTATATTTGCACCTTTAAATTCAGATTATACGGAATAGTTTAAAACAAATAAACATAATCATGAACACAACCAACAAATCATCTGCTCCCTTATCAAGATCACAATATGGCATCTATGCCGAATGTGTAAGCCATGAAAACGAGATTTTCTATAACCTGCCTTTTCTCTTTGTCTTTGACGGTAGCCTTGATGCCGACCGTTTATGCCGCGCCATCGAGACGACGATAAAGGCGCACCCCACTTTCTTTACCCGAATTGGGGTGACCGACGAAGGCGAACCCTTCCAGTCTGTCGACATGGAAAAGGAAGACTTCAGCCTTACCGTCGAACAGGTTATAGACCTTGAGGCCGAGAAGCAGAAATTCATCGAGCCGTTCAAACTCTATGGCGGCAGGCTGTTTCATACCAAAGTGCTGCGCGACGCGAATCATATCTATTGGCTCTTCGACATGCACCATATCATCAGCGACGGCACTTCTTACAATATTATCATTAGCGATGTGGAGACGGCCTACAACGGTGGCACGCTCGCTCCTGAAGAAATGTCGATGCGGGAACTGGCCCTTGACGAAGCCGAGAAGCGCAAATCGCCCGCCTTCGAGGAAGGCAAACAATGGTATGCCCAAAACTTCGACTGCGGCGACACGTTCACACAACTTCTCCCTGACCGCGAGATTCCCGGACAATCGGATGCCCATTTGGTCCGCATCCTCAATATCGACATGGATCGGGTGAATGCCTTCTGCAAGACCAACGACATCAAAAAGAGCGCCTTTTTCACAGCGGCCTATGCCTACCTGTTGGCTAAATACAACAACGAGCAGGAATCGCTGTTCAACACGGTTTATAACGGCCGCACCGAACCGAAGTTCCAACATTCCGTTGGCATGACGGTGAAGACGCTGCCCGTTTACTCCAAGTTCACCGACGAAACCACCGTGCTTGACTTCATGAAAGCCAATCAAGAACAGATGGACGGCTGCCGCAAGCACGACATCTATTCCTATACCGACCTGATGGCCGACCTCAATCTGCAAAGCAACTCCATCTTTGTGTGGCACGGACTCTTGCTTGATTACACCGAACTGATGGGTAAACCCATGGAGGCCATACAACTCCGCAAGCACAACGAGGAAGTGTCGTTTTATCTGATGTCCTTCTATGTCGGCAAAGAAATACATATCAGGGCGGAATACAATGCCAACGAATACTCCGAGACGCTGATTGCCCAGTTTATGGAGAGTTACGAGGCCACCCTGGAAGGCTTCCTGAGCCAAACCTATCTGCGCGACATCGACATCACCACAAAGAGCCAATGTGCTTTGCTTGACAGTTTCAACCAGACCGACACTGACTTGGATAAGAACGCAACCATCGTTTCCATGTTCCGTGAGCAGGTGGCCAAAACACCCGAAAACATCGCCGTGGTTTATAAGGATAAGCGTTTCACTTACCGCGAGTTGGATGAGATGTCCGACCGCATTGCAGCCTATATCCATGGCAAAGGCCTTCATGCAGAGGATGTGGTATCCATATTGATTCCTCGTTGCGAATGGATGCCGATTGTCTCCATGGGCGTGTTGAAGGCCGGCTGCGCCTATCAGCCTCTTGACCCGACTTATCCCTCGGAGCGCCTCAACTTCATGATGCAAGATGCTTCCGTCAAGTTGCTCATTGCCGACCCGGAATTGCGAGGCATCGTCGATCAATACAATGGCGATGTGCTGTCTATCAATGATATCCCGCAACTGCCTGCACCCAATACAGACCTGACCGCCTGTGCGCCCAAACCCGAGTCGCTGTTCATCATGCTTTACACTTCCGGTACTACGGGCACGCCTAAGGGCTGTCAGTTAGTGCATCGTAACCTCGTCGCATTCTGCGAGTGGTATCACCGCAGATTCAGTCTCGCCCCAGGCTGCAAAGTTACGGCCTACGCCAGTTTTGGTTTCGATGCCAATATGATGGAAACCTATCCATGTCTCACCAGTGGCGCCACACTTTACATCATCCCTGAAGAACTGCGATTGGATTTGTTGGCATTGAACGATTATTTTGAACAAGAGCAAATCACCCACGGATTTATGACCACGCAGGTGGCCTATCAGTTTGCCACTTCCGTTGAGAACCACTGCCTGCGCTATCTGTTGACAGGCGGCGAGAAGTTGGCACCGCTGACTCCGCCCACGAATTACACCTTGGCCAACCTATACGGCCCCACCGAAAGCACCGTCTGTATCACCTCCTTCGATGTGACGAAGCCTATGAAGGACATCCCGATTGGCGCGGCGTTGGACAACACCAAACTGTATATTGTCGACAAGGCAGGCCACCGTCTGCCTGTGGGTGCTGCTGGTGAGCTTTGGGTTGCCGGTCCGCAAGTGAGCCGTGGCTATCTCAACCGTCCTGAAAAGACCGCCGAGGTTTATATCTCCAATCCCTTCGAAACCAATGAGAAATACGCCCACATCTACCGCACCGGCGACATCGTCCGCTATCTCCCCGATGGCAACATCCAATTTGTGGGACGAAAGGACGGACAGGTCAAGATTCGTGGCTTCCGTATCGAACTTAAGGAAGTTGAAGGTGTCATCCTTCAGTTCCCGGGCATCAAAGATGCCACTGTGCAGGCCTTCGACGAAGAAGGTGGCGGCAAGTTCATCGCAGCCTATATCGTTTCTGACGAAACCGTCGACATCCAGGCGTTGAACGACTTCATCCTTGACCAAAAGCCGCCTTACATGGTGCCTGCCGTGACGATGCAAATCGATCGCATCCCGCTCAACCAGAACCAGAAGGTGAACAAGAAAGCCCTTCCGAAGCCCGAAAAGAAAGCGGCTGAGGCAGTGGTGGAGAGCAACGTGCCGATGAACCTGCTGGAGCAGGAAATCCATGGCATCATTGCAAAGATCATCAACACCGAAGACTTTGGCGTGACCACGGTGCTGGGCTATGTCGGCCTGACCTCCATCATGGCCATCAAGTTGGCCATCCAAATCAACAAGCGCTTCGGTGTCACCCTCGACTCGAAATCTTTGGCCAAGACTGGCACTTTGCAGACCATCGAGAACGAGATTTTGGCCAAGATGATGAGCGAAGACACAGGAGAAGAAGCTGTGAAGACAGAGACACATGCCGACACAAACAATGTTCCGCTGTCATACGCGCAGATGGGCGTTTATGTGGATTGCGTAAAGCAGCCTGAGGCCACCGTATATAATATCCCGATGGCAGTCCGTTTCCCCAAGGATGTGGACATCACCTTGCTTACCAC
>CADAPW010000106.1 GCA_902789915.1 uncultured Bacteroidia bacterium
TAGTCAAGCATCACCTTTTCGACGGCTTCTTTCACTTGCAGGCGGTTGTAGATGGCTTCCACCTCTTCAATCTTCTCGTCTTCGTCGTGGTCCATGCGGAGCGTGAAGAGTTGCTCAAGGCGTTTGCGGTCTTTGTCGGAGGCCAGCTCCAAAGCCTTTAAATAAAGGTAAGTTTTCTTGTTGTCGGCAATGTCGCCGCCGTGGCGCTTGCCGAAGGTGGCTACGTCGCTGTAGAGGTCGAGGATGTCGTCTTGCAGTTGGAAGCTCATGCCCAAGTTGATGCCGAAGTCGTAGAGGTGCTGAATGTCGGTGGCGTTGGCACCTGCTACGGTGGCACCCATCTGCAAGGCCGTAGCCAGTAGCACAGCGGTCTTCAGGCGAATCATCTCCAGGTACTCGTCAATTGTCACGTTGCCTAGAGTCTCGAAATTGAGGTCCATCTGCTGGCCTTCGCAAATCTCGATGGCGACCTTGCCTAACTGTTTGGCGAGTTCACCGCCTTTGTCGGGTTTCAAAGCAAACTGGAAGGCCATGGCGAGCATGGCGTCGCCGGAGAGAATGGCGATGTCGGAGTTCCACTTCTGGTAGACGGTGGCCATGCCACGGCGCAACGGTGCCTTGTCCATGATGTCGTCGTGGATAAGGGTGAAGTTGTGGAAAGTCTCCAAGGCCAAAGCAGGCCAAAGGGCTTGCTTTTCGTCGCCGCCAAACATATCGTTGGCCAAAAGGCAGAGCATGGGGCGGAGACGTTTGCCGCTCTGGAGAATGGTGTAGGCAATGGGTTCGTATAACTCCTTCGGCTGTCCGCCGAAGTCGGTTTTCGCCATGAAATCGGCGAAATCCTGTTGCAGATATTTGATTTTTTCCATGGGAAACGATTTTAATGCTGCAAAAGTAAAGATTTATCGCTGTTCAAACAATTTTGGAGCGAAATTTGTAGTTTTTTACTTATAGCGCTATTACTTATGTGACGGCCCTTCGACAAGCTCAGGGACCTGTTGCGAGTATAGAATAGGGTCCCTGAACCTGTCGAAGGGCCCGGTTTAATATGAATGTAAATTAAAAACCAATGAAATACATCCGTTTTATCCCTGCTTTTCTGCTCGGCGCGATGCTGATGGCCTGCAATACGCCAAAGAAACTTTATGAAGCCCAAGAATACGATCAAGTGATTCAGCGCTTTGCGCCCGATATTTGCGGCGGCGATATGAATGTCAAGCGCATCAACTATGTGGCGGCTTCTTACCACAAGGCCAATCAAGCCGACCACGAGCGTATCCAATCCTTGAAATCCACCGGCCAGCCAGATGTGTGGCCCGAGATTTATCAACGCTATTGCAGCATGAAAGGCCGCAACGATGCCTTGAAATGCTTCCCGAGCAAGGTCAAAAAAGGCATGAATTATGTGAAACTTGACCTCGACGACGACGTGGCTGTGGCGCGCAACAAGGCGGAGAACTTTTTGGTGGCGAAAATCGAGCAATTGTTTGCCTCTGGCACAAAAGAAGATGGCCAAACGGCGCTGAAATATATCATCCAACTTGCTAAGACTAATGAGAATAATCCCAATATCTCAAGATATTTATTGCGGAGTAACCTTTGTATGAGTGAAAAGGTCTATATAGGGTGTAATAGTGAGAAGAGTGTATCTTTGACTCCGGAGTTTAAGGAGATGGTGCTTGCTTTCGATGAAGGTGAACTGCCCAAATATACTGATTTTGAGACCCAATGGGATAGAAATGCTTCCTATGTTTGTTCCGTTTACGCCTCAGTGGGAGAGATTGAGATTTCACCAGTCCGACTTGATGAAGTGACCTTCAAGGAAACCAATGGTAGCAAAACCGTTGAGGTGACTGACTATTCACAAAAGAAAAGCGTAAAAGTCTCTGGCTTTATTAATGTCTGGTCATACGGGGATCGTAAGGATAAACCGTTATTATCGATTCCCTTTGAGGTGACCTCCACCTTTAAGAACGACTATACCACCATCAAGGGCGACCGTGAGGCTTGCTCGGCTGAGACGTTGAGTCGCTTGAACACCAATCCCGTGCCCGTCCCGACAGACGAAAGCCTGCTGCTGGATGCCGCCAAGCAATTGAATGACTTGATAGCACGGGAATTGAAAAAATAACACCTACATTTCATGCGGTAGAGACGTGGCGCGCTACGTCTCTACATTTTTTTTGTCGATAGGTCGAATGGATGGTTTTATTTGATAAATTTGCGGCTCGTTCCACTTTGAGGAACCCTATTTGGAATAGAAACATCATAGAAACGACATGTCAAACAATATCAAAGGACGTATCACTCAGATAATCGGTCCCGTGGTTGATGTTTATTTCGAGAGCGGCGACAATAACCTCCCGAAGATCCACGACGCCTTGGAGGTGGTCCGCCCCAACGGCAAGCACGTGGTGCTCGAATGTCAGCAGCATATCGGCGAGGACTCGGTGCGCACCATCGCCATGGACTCCACCGACGGCCTCATGCGCGGTATGGAAGTCAACCTGCTGGGCAAGCCCATCTCCATCCCCATCGGCGGACAGATTAAAGGCCGTCTGCTCAACGTGACGGGCGACGCCATCGACGGCATCGGCAGCCTCGACCGCAGCAAAGAATATCCCATCCACCGCGAGCCTCCCAAGTTTGAGGACTTGGCTACCTCGAAAGAGGTGCTGTTCACCGGCATCAAGGTCATCGACCTGTTGGAGCCTTACTTGAAAGGCGGCAAGATCGGCCTTTTCGGTGGCGCTGGCGTAGGCAAGACGGTGCTCATCATGGAACTCATCAACAATATCGCCAAGGGACATAACGGCTATTCGGTGTTTACAGGTGTGGGTGAGCGTACTCGTGAAGGTAACGACTTGCTTCGTGAGATGATTGAGTCGGGCATCATCAAATATGGCGATGCGTTTGTCAAGGCCATGCAGGAAGGTGACTGGGACCTCTCCAAAATCGACAAGGACGCTCTCGCCACCTCGCAGGCCACCTTGGTCTTTGGCCAGATGAATGAACCGCCTGGAGCACGTGTCTCGGTGGCCCTTTCGGGCTTGACCGTGGCTGAATCGTTCCGCGATGACACCAATAGCGGTCAAAGCGACATCCTGCTCTTCATCGACAACATCTTCCGTTTCACGCAAGCTGGTTCCGAGGTGTCGGCCTTGTTGGGTCGTATGCCTTCGGCGGTGGGTTACCAGCCCACGCTGGCCACGGAGATGGGCCAGATGCAAGAACGCATCACCTCCACAAAGAACGGCTCCATCACCTCGGTGCAGGCCATTTACGTCCCTGCTGACGACTTGACTGACCCCGCTCCTGCCACCACCTTCTCGCACTTGGATGCCACCACGGTGTTGAGCCGTAAAATCGCCGAGTTGGGTATCTATCCCGCTGTTGACCCCTTGGATTCCACCTCGCGCATCCTTGACCCGAACGTCATCGGCGAGAAACATTATAACACAGCTCAGCGTGTCATCCAGTTGTTGCAACGTAACAAAGACCTGCAAGACATTATCGCTATCCTTGGTATGGAAGAGCTTTCGGAGGAGGACAAAATTGTCGTCCACCGTGCCCGTCGTGTGCAGCGCTTCCTGTCGCAACCTTTCCATGTTGCCGAGCAGTTCACTGGCTTGAAGGGCGTGATGGTGCCGATAGAGGAAACCATCCGCGGCTTCAACATGATTATGGACGGCGAAGTCGACCAATATCCCGAGGCCGCCTTCAACCTAGTGGGCACCATCGACGATGCCATCGCCAAGGGAGAGGAAATGCTCAAGAATGCAAGTAATCAATAATAAGGTGAAATGAAAAGAATGGAAATGCGGAATGCAGAATGTGGAATGCGGAATGCTGAATGCAGAGTCGCTTTGCGCAATTCAGCATTCATAGTTCAGCATTCAGCATTCATAATTCATAATTAAGATGAACATCGAAATCATCTCCCCAACCGATACCTTGTTTAAGGGCGAAGCCAGTGCTGTTACGGTGCCGAGCAAGATGGGTTCCTTTACCCTCTTGGAACACCATGCCCCCATCGTCGCCATCCTTGATGCCGGCAAGGTCTGCCTCACCATGGCCAACGGCGAACGAAAGGAGTTTGACATCAAAGGCGGCTTCACCGAAAACCACGACAACCACTTAACCATTTGCGTAGAACAATGAAAAACAATATCTTGACAAAATATCTGGCGGTGTTCCTGCTGATTTGCCTCGTTTTGGACGGCATCCTGCTTTGCTTCTGTGCCGACGATCCTTGGTGGAACAACTGGATGATTACAGCCCCCAACCTCTTCATGATCTTGGGCGCTTTCTACTGCCATTTGATGAAGAAAAACGTAGACGAAAACCCAAACAAATTCACTTGGCTGATGGTCTACAAAGCCATCAAACTGGCGCTCATCACTCTGGCTGCGGAGACTTGTGTCTTCGTTCATTATTTCAAGAATCGGAACAAAGGCAACGAAGCATGAACCAAGTCTTCCGACATATTGCGCTTTTCCTCGTTTTCGCTGCGGCGTTGCTGGTGCCGACATGGAACTATGCACAAGACAGCATCTCCGCTGAAGAGAGCCAAACCCCGGTAAAAGAGAAGGATGAGTTCGATGCCAAGTCGTTCATCTTCGGCCATACTGGCGACGCCTATTGTTTCCACGTTACGGAAATCAAGGGCAAGCCGATATGCGTGTGGCTGCCCGTCATCGTGAAATGCAAGGACGGTGGCGATTGGCATTGCTTCTCGTCGAAGCACGTTTGCGAATTGAAGGAAGGCGAGACCTACGAGCATAAGGGAGCCCGCTTCTACGTGCCACCCATCAACGCGAGCCAATATCCGGGCAAGCTGGTGGAGGTGAAAGCCGACGGCAGTCTCTCGCGGCCTTTCGATATCTCGTTCACCAAAAATGTATTTGGCATTTTCTTGGTGTGCGGTTTCATGCTGGCGTTTTTCCTGCCTGCCGCAAGGAAATACAAGAAAGACCCTATGGCCACGCCAACGAAGTACCAAGGTCTGGTGGAATGGCTCACCTACATGGTATTTGACGGCATCATCCGTCCCAACATCCCCGAAAAGAAAGTGAACAAGTTCGCTCCTTATCTCTTGACAGTGTTCTTTTTCATCTTCTTCGCCAACTTGTTCGGCCTGATTCCGTTCTTCCCGTTCAGCGCCAACGTGACAGGCAACCTCAGCATCACCATCGTGCTGGCCCTGCTGACTTTCTTCTTTGTGAATGTCTTCGGCAACAAGCATTATTGGAAGGATATCTTCTGGCCTGATGTACCCATCTTCCTGAAAGTCATACCGTTGATGCCTATCATTGAACTCATTTCTGTCATTATCAAGCCTTTCGCGTTGATGGTGCGTCTTTTCGCCAACATCCTTGCCGGTCATATTGTCATTCTGGTGCTCATGGGTTTGATTTTCATCATCGGAGGCATGTATGGCGCAGGCATGGGCGGCGTGACGAGCGTCATCAGCATCTTCATGACTGTCTTCATGTTTGCCATGGAATTGATGGTGGCCTATATCCAGGCATACGTATTCACCATATTGTCAGCCGTATTTATTGGCTTGGCACAACAAGAACCGGAACACAGTTAGTAGTTGACAGTTTGCAGTTGTTCAGTTAGCAGTTATGAATCTTGAAATTAGAAATGCGAAGCATTCAACGTAGTTAAATCCTGAAATCTACAAATAAACAATTCAACAATAATCACTTAAACAATTAAACATCATGTTACTATCAATCATCCTTGAAGCAGTATCGTTAGCACCAGGTTTGGTCTCCATCGGAGCCGCCATTGCCGTCATCGGAGCCGGATTGGGTATTGGTAAAATCGGCCAGTCGGCTATGGAAGCCATGGCGCGTCAACCAGAAGCCGCTAGTAAGATTCAAATGGGTATGATCATTGCATCCGCTCTCGTCGAAGGCGCAACGTTCTTTGCCCTCGCTGTCTGCCTGCTGGCGGTGCTCGGCTAAAACTATCTGGTGTTGGGCTTGACTTTGCCAAGCCCAACACCTAAATTTAAAAACACAAACACATGGATCTATTTCTTCCCGAAAGTGGATTAGTGATATGGATGCTCATCGCCTTCCTCATCGTGTTCGTCATCTTGGCGAAGGCGGCATGGCCAGTGATTATGGGTGGCGTGGAGAAACGTAACGCCCACATCGCCGACTCGTTGCAAGCCGCCGAAGAAGCCAACAACGCTCTGGCAGGCATCGAGCAGAAAAAACAGGAGACCTTGGCCGCATCATGAAGGAGAGCCAAGAATTGAAAAACCAAGTCATCGAGGAAGCCAAGGTGCAGGCGCGACAAGAGGCCGAAAAGATTGTGGCGGAGGCGCGCCTGAAGATAGAAAAGGAACAAGCTGAGGCCATGGCACAGATTAAAAACGAGGTCATCGCCCTCAGCGTCGACATCGCCGAGAAGCTGTTGCAGCACGAGCTGAGCGACAAGCAGGCGCAGAACGACTATGTCGAGCGGCTACTCAAAAACAACCAACCCCGCATCGAAGCCTAAACTATGGATAACGGAAGAATATCGGTGAGGTATGCGCGGGCATTGTTCGAGTTGGCCCAGGAGCAAGGCTGTGAAGATGCCGTCTATGACGGCCTGTCACGCTTTGCCCACAACTATTTCTTGGCCATCACCCAGTTCAACGAAGTGTTGGCCGATCCCATGGTGACGCGTGGAGAGAAGGTGAAGTTGGTGGAGATGTCTGTAGGCGAGCCGTTGCACGACGTGCTGAAGCAGTTCATCGCCTTTGTGGCCGACAAGAAGCGTGAGGACAAGATGATTTTCATTGCCATGAAATACATGGAGATGTACCGCGAGAAGCACAACATCCTGAGCACGCAGGTCACCACGGCCACCGAGTTGTCGGACGAGAGCTACGAGAATATCAAGGCCTTCATCAAACGGACCTTCGGTGCCGAGGCCGAGATGGAGGTGAAGATCGACCCGAGTCTCATTGGCGGCTTCATCCTCGACATCGAAAACACGAGGCTGGACGCCAGCGTGGCGGGACAATTGAATGCGCTGAAGAATAATTTGCAGCTATCAGCCATCAGCAGTCAGCCATCAGCTTAGTAACACCGAGCTGATTGCTGACAGCTAACAGCCAACAATTAAATAGTTAAACATACAACAATCAACATAAATGAACATAAAGCCAAGTGAAATATCGAGCATCCTGCAGATGCAGCTCCAGAACATGAGCAACAAGGTGCAGTTCGAGGAAATCGGCAAGGTGCTGCAAGTGAGCGACGGCGTGGCGCACGTCTATGGCCTCGACAAGGTGCAGTCGAACGAACTCGTCGAGTTCGAGAACGGCACCATGGGTGTGGTGCTCAACCTTGAGGAAGACAACGTCGGCGTGGTGCTACTCGGCCCCACCGAGGGTGTCAAGGAAGGCGAGACGGTGAAACGCACGCAGCGTATCGCCTCCGTTCTCGCTGGCGAAGGCATGCTGGGTCGCGTCGTGGATGGCCTCGGACGCCCCATCGACGGCAAGGGTGCCATCCAAGGCGAGACCTACGAGATGCCGCTGGAGCGCAAGGCCCCAGGCGTCATCTTCCGCCAGCCCGTGAACCAGCCCCTACAGACGGGCCTCAAGGCCATCGACGCCATGATCCCCATCGGCCGCGGACAGCGTGAGCTCATCATTGGCGACCGCCAGACGGGTAAGACCGCCATCGCCATCGACACCATCATCAACCAAAGGGCGAACTACGAAAATGGTGACCCGATTTATTGTATCTATGTCGCTGTGGGACAGAAGGGTAGTACCGTCGCCAACTTGGTGAACACCCTTGAGAAGCATGGTGCCATGGACTATACCATCGTGGTCAGTGCCACCGCCTCCGACCCCGCCGCCATGCAGTTCTACGCTCCGTATGCAGGATGCGCCATCGCCGAGTACTTCCGCGACACGGGCCGCCATGCCTTGGTCATTTACGACGACCTCTCGAAGCAAGCCGTGGCCTATCGTGAAGTGTCGTTGATCCTGCGTCGTCCCCCGGGACGTGAGGCTTATCCTGGCGACATCTTTTATCTCCACAGCCGTCTGCTGGAGCGTGCCGCCAAAATCATCAAGAACGATGACGTGGCGAGTCAGATGAACGACCTGCCCGACAGCCTCAAGGACATCGTGAAGGGTGGCGGCAGCATCACCGCACTGCCCATCATTGAGACGCAAGCGGGCGATGTGTCGGCTTACATCCCCACCAACGTGATTTCCATCACCGATGGACAGATCTTCTTGGAAACCAACCTCTTCAATGCGGGTATCCGTCCTGCCATCAACGTGGGCATCTCGGTGTCGCGTGTGGGTGGCAACGCCCAAATCAGCCCAGTTCCGCGAGATGGAGGCCTTCTCGAAGTTCGGCGCCGAACTCGATGCTGCCACATTGGCCATCCTCGACAAAGGTCGCAAGAACGTGGAATTGTTGAAGCAGCCGCAATACTCGCCCATGCCTGTGGAGAAGCAGATTGCCATCATCTTCTGTGGCACCAATGGCTTGTTGAGCAAAGTGCCTGAGAACAAGGTGCAGGAGTTTGAGAAACAGTTCCTCGACATGATGGAGGTCAAGCACAAGGACGTGCTGGAGCAGCTGAAAGCCGGCAAGATTGACGACGACCTCAAGGCGGTGATGAAAGAGGAAGCTTTGAATTTGAGTGAACACTGAATGCGGAATGCGGAATGGCGCAAAGCGATGCTGGGCTTCGCTCTTCATTCAGCATTCAGCATTCATAATTCATAATTAAAATAGGATGGCATCCTTGAAAGAAATACGGGCTAGAATCGTTTCCGTCGCCTCAACGCAGAAAATCACGAGTGCGATGAAGATGGTGTCGGCTGCCAAGCTGAAGAAGGCCGAAGGTATCACGACGCGTTTTCTGCCATATAAGAACAAGCTGAGTGAGGCATTGTCCAATTATCTCGGCTCCCTTGAGAGCGAAGTCAGCATCCCGCTGGCCGAACACCGCGAGGTGAAGCGTGTCGCACTGATGGCATTCTCGTCGAGCAGCGGCTTGTGCGGCGTCTACAACTCCAGCGTCTGCAAGCTCTTCAAACAGGTGTATGACGAGTATGCCACCAGCCTTGGTGTGGAAAATGTCATGGTTTTTGTCGTGGGCAAGAAAGTCAATGACTATGCTATGAAGTTTGGCATCAAGGTGGAGCAGCAGTATGCGCCTTTGGCCGAGAGCATGTCGTATGAACTCGCCATGGAAATCAGCGACAAGATGGTGGAGCTGTTCCTCAACAAAAAGGTGGATCGTGTGGAGCTGGTGTTCAACCACTTCAAGAATGCAGGTGTGCAGGTGCCTTTGCGTGAGGTGATTCTGCCGCTGAAAACCCAAGTCAGCGGAGGTGTACAAAACTTTGACTACATCGTGGAGCCTGACAAGGAGACTTTTGTCAATGATTTGATTCCTAAAGTGATTCGTACCAACTTCTATTCCGTCATGCTCGACACACTCACCGCTGAGCATGGTGCCCGCATGACCGCCATGCACATCGCCAGCGACAATGCCGAGCAGTTGTCGCAGGAGCTGAAGATTCAGTACAACAAAGTGCGCCAAAATGTCATCACCAACGAGTTAATTGATATCGTTGGCGGTGCGGAGGCATTGAATGGGTAAAAACTAAGGGACCTGATTTTACTGTTTTTCCTTTATTATTCTTGGTAGTAAACCCTTTTCACCCTTTGTGAAACCCTAGTCATTATCTCATACGGGATGGTCTGGCAGGCCTTGGCAATGTCGTTGATGTCGTGTTCGGCATCGAAGATGACGACGGTGTCGCCTTCGGCAGTGTCGATGCCAGTCAAGTCGAGCATGCACATGTCCATGCAGATGTCACCGACGACAGGCACTTGTTGCCCGTTGACGTAAAACTTGCCGTTGCCGTTGCCCAGCAGCCTTGATAGGCCGTCGGCATAGCCAATGGGCACGATGCCGATGCGCATGTCGTGTTCAGCATGGCCGTGGCGGTTGTATCCAATGCTGTCGCCAGCAGGGATGTGCTTGATTTGGTTGATGGTGGTCTTGAGTGCCACCACGGGCTGTAGCAAGCCCTTGTCAGCCTCGCATGTGGGCACACCGTAGAGGCCGATACCTAGGCGCACCATGTCGAACTGGTATTGTGGGAAGCGCGAGATGCCCGCTGTGTTAAGGATATGACGCAGCACCTGAGGGAAGGCTTCCACAATCATTTGGCTACCAACTTCGAAATTATGGATTTGTCTTAGAGTAAACTCGTCTTCGGCGGGGTTGTCGGCGGTGGCGAGGTGAGAAAATACGCTCTTCACGTTCAGCATAGGATTGGCCTTGATGCGACGGATAAGCTCGGGCAGTTCGTCGTTGGAGAAGCCCAGACGATGCATACCCGTGTCCAATTTAATGTGAACATTGAGCGGATGTGCCTCAGGTAAGGCGAGGTTTTCCATCGCCTTTTCGATGAACTCCAGGTTACGGAAGCTGAATACCTCAGGCTCAAGGTGATATTTGATGATGTTATCATAGCTGTTCACTTCGGGACTCATCACCATGATGGGTAGGTTGATGCCTGCTCGGCGTAGTTCCACGCCCTCATCAGCGAAGGCGACGGTGAGGTAGTCGACGTTATGGAATTGCAACACATTGGAGACCTCAAGGTTGCCGCTGCCGTAGCCGAAGGCTTTCACCATCACCATGAGCTTGGTCTCGGGCTTGATTTTGGAGCGAAAGTGGTTGAGGTTGCTGACCAGGTGGTTGAAGTTGATTTCCAAGACGGTCTCATGCGCCTTTTCTTGCAGTTCCATGCCGATTTGCTCGAACTCGAAGGCACGTGCGCCTTTCAGCAGTATGGTTTGGTTGTTGAACTTCGAGAAGGGGAAGCGTGCCAAAAAGTCGCCCACATTGGGATAGAAGAAACACTCCATGTCAAACTTGTTGGCTTGGCGCGAGATGCCTTCACCGATACCGATGAGTGTGTCGACGCCCTTGTTCTTCAGCAGTTGCCCTATCTCGGTGTATAGGTCCATTTCGTTGCGGCCGCTCTGCAAGATGTCAGACAGGATGACGACATTGCGTTGGTGCTGGTGTTGGTGACGCATCACGTCCAATGCGATGGACAACGAGTTGACATCGGAGTTGTAGTAGTCGTTGATGATGGTGCAGTTGTTCATGCCCGCCTTGATTTCCAGGCGCATGGCGATGCTTGTCAGCGTCATCAACCGCTCTGCGATGACTTCGGGCTTCATCTGCATCAGCAGGCCGACGGCGATGCAATGGATGGCATTCTCGACGGAGGCCTTGTCGGCGAAGGGGATCTTGAACGACAGGATTTCGCCATGATAGGTGCACGAAACCGTCGTGGTCTTCTCGGTTTTCTTGATCTCGCTGATAAAGAGGTCGGCTTCTTTAAACTTGCGGCTCCAGGTGAACAGCTTTACCTTCGATGCCATACCTGATCGGATGACAACTTGATGAATTTCAGAATAATCCATGCAATAGACCAGCGACTCCGCTTTGGTGAAGAGGTTCATCTTCTCGCCGACTTTTTGTGCACGGTTGATGAAATTCTCATCGTGTGCCTGCCCGATGTTGGTGAACACACCGATGGTAGGGCGGATGATGTCTTGCAGCGCCATCATCTCATCGGGTTCGGAGATGCCGGCCTCGAAGATTCCCATGTCGTAGGTGGCGTTCATCTGCCACACCGACAGCGGCACACCTACTTGTGAGTTGTAGCTCTTGGGACTGCGGACAATGTTGTGGTCTGGGCTGAGCATTTGGTAGAGCCATTCCTTGACGATGGTTTTGCCGTTGCTGCCTGTAATGCCGATGATGGGTATGTCGAACTGTTGGCGATGGTGTGCCGCAAGGGCCTGCAAGGCCTTCAAGGTGTCGGGTACCATGACGAAGGCTGCTTCGGGAAGTGCCTCGTCGGGAAGGTTTTTCACTACGAAGGAGCGCAATCCTTTGTCGTACAATTCCTTGATGTATTTATGGCCGTCGTTACGCGCACTTTTCAGGGCAAAAAACAAAGCTTGTCGGGCGTCCACCAAATGGCGGCTGTCGATGAGTAGGTCGCTGATGTTCTTGCCTTCGGCCGCTCCAACCAACTGTCCGCCGACGATGTCAGCCACCTCGCGTATGGAATAAAACTGATGCTGCATGGAAAATTGTTCAAAATTCCTGCAAATTTAGGCCTTTTCTGCGATGTTGTTTGGATAGAGTACAAAAAAAACTATCTTTGCACTTTCAAATCATGCTCAAATGGAACTTAAGAAACACATTCCCAACGCCCTCACCTGTGGCAACCTTTTGTCAGGGTGCTTTTCTATCCTTTTTATTGCTTCAGGCATGCCCATTAAGGCGGCACTGATGATTATTGTGGCTGGTCTTTTCGACTTCCTTGACGGTTTTGCGGCGCGACTTCTTAAGGCGCATTCGCCCATCGGAGCCGATCTGGACTCGCTTTCGGATGTGGTTTCTTTCGGCGTTGCCCCTGGCATGATCATGTGTTATATGATGAACAACGCCCTCGACCTGCCTCGGATTACGTTGGACGGCATCGACCTGATGCCTTGCTTGGCTTTCCTGTTGCCCGTTTTTGCCGCCATTCGTCTGGCGCGGTTCAACATTGACGATACCCAGCATATCGCTTTCCGCGGCATCCCTGCGCCCGCCATGGCTATTTTTGTCGCCTCGCTGCCTTTGGCACTTGGCCAGGCAGGTCACCTCACTGACGGTGCTTTGGGCTTCTGGGCTTGTCTTGGCATCACGCTGCTTTTGTCATTCATGATGGTGAGCAACATGCGTTGCTTCTCGTTCAAGATGAAATCCTTGACCTGGAAAGGCAACGAAGTGAGATGGATTTTCCTCGCTGTCGCTATTGTAGGTTTCGTGGTTTTCAGATGGCTGGCGTTGCCATTCATCATGGTGCTTTACGTTCTGCTGTCGGTGTTCTTCGGTAGCAAAACAGAACAATAAGCCTACATTTCCTTCTTGTGAAGAATAAAATTATGCCCCAAATAAACTTCGCGGACGTGCTCGTCGGCAGCGAGGTCTTCGGGCAAGCCTGACATCAGCACTTTGCCATCGAAAAGAAGATAGGCGCGGTCTGTGATGCTGAGCGTCTCGTGCACATTATGGTCGGTGATGAGCACACCGATATTCTTTCTCTTTAGCTTAAAGATAATGCGCTGGATGTCCTCCACGGCAATCGGGTCGACGCCGGCGAAAGGCTCGTCCAAGAGGATGAAGTTGGGGTCGACGGCCAAAGCGCGGGCGATCTCGGTGCGGCGGCGTTCACCACCTGACAGTTGTATGCCCTTGCTCTTGCGCACATGTTGTAGGCCGAATTCGTCGAGCAGTTCTTCCAGTTTCTGTCGGCGGTCAGTTTCCTTCATTTTCTTGAACTGCATGACGGAGTAGATGTTGTCTTCCACCGTCATCTGACGAAACACCGAAGCCTCTTGTGCCAGGTAGCCAATGCCTTTTTGTGCGCGTTTGTACATCGGCAAGGAGGAAATGTCCTCGTTTTCAAGGTATACCTTGCCAGAATAGGGCTTGATGAGTCCCACCACCATGTAGAAAGTGGTCGTCTTACCGGCACCGTTGGGTCCCAACAGACCTACAATTTGCCCTTGTTCCACTTCAACGTCAACATCGTTGACCACGGTGCGCTGTCCGTATTTCTTCACCAAATGTTCAGTTCTCAGCTTCATTTTCAGTTGTTCAGTTGTTCAATTATTCAGTTGACGCAGGCCGTTGAGCTTGTCGAAATCGAGATTCGACGTAGTCAAACGCCGTCATAGTATAGGTCGGCCCTTCGACAGGCTCAGGGATATTGGCTTATTCAAAATATCCCTTCCTTTAATATGTCATGCAAATGTATGATTCCTAGATATTTACCATCCTTTACCACGGGCAGTTGCGTGATGCTGTTGTGCCTCATTTTGTGCAAGGCGTCCACCACCAAGGACTCCTCGTCGATGGTCTTGGGGTTGGATGTCATGATTTGTGAGGCTTTCACATGTTCGATGTCGGGGGTGTTCATCAGCATGCGGCGGAGATCGCCGTCGGTGATGATGCCCAAAATCCTGTCGTTGTCGGTGACCACGGTGGCGCCAAGTCTTTTGTGTGTCATTTCGATGATGACACGCGTCAGGTTGTCGTCGGGACTCACCTCGGGACGCTCGTTCTTGACATATAGGTCTTTCACTCGGAGGTATAGTTGTTTGCCCAAGGCGCCGCCAGGGTGGAACTTGGCGAAGTCGGCGGTGCTGAAGCCGTGACACCTCATTAATATTAATGCGAGCACGTCGCCCATAACGAGTTGTGCCGTGGTGCTGCTGGTTGGAGCAAGGCTGTCGGGGATTGCCTCGTCGCTGACGCTGACGTTGAGCACGAAGTCGGCCTGTTGTGCCAGATACGACTTCGGGTTGCCCACCATGGCCACGATTTTATTGCCCCGCAGCTTGATGAGTGGCACTAACACCTTGATTTCGGGTGTCTCGCCACTTTTTGACAAGATGACCACGATATCGCCTTCGCGGATGATGCCCAAATCGCCATGGATGGCGTCGGCGGCGTGCATAAACACTGCCGTTGTGCCGGTGGAGTTCATCGTCGCAACAATCTTTTGGGCGATGATGGCACTCTTGCCGATGCCTGAAAAAACCAGGTTGCCTTGGCATTCCAGCATCAATTCTACCGCGTTTTGGAAATCATCATCGATATGGCCTCTCAATCCAATGATTGCATTAGCTTCATTTTCAATGATTTGCGAGGCTAATTCGATAATTTCGTCATTTTTTTTCATTTTTTCTCGTTTTTTCTTGCTCCGAATGATATAAAAACTATAACTTTGTCAAACGTGACAGGGGGGAGAAATTTTCCCTTGGCTATAACGCAGTTTTTTGAATTAGATTGCAAAATAACGCAAAAGTTTGGAATATACCAAAAGGAGAATTTTATGGCAAAGAAAGAAGACCAAGCGATACACAAGCTATTGAAGGACGTTTTCGGCTTCGACCAATTCAAGGGAAACCAAGAGGAGATCATCAAAAGCATCCTTGGCGGTAACAATACCTTCGTGCTGATGCCTACGGGTGGTGGCAAGTCGCTTTGCTACCAGCTGCCCGCCTTGATGTCGGACGGCACAGCAATCGTTGTCTCTCCTCTCATCGCCCTGATGAAAAACCAGGTGGACATGATCCGTAACTTCGGCACCGAATTGGGCATCGCCCATGTGATGAACTCGTCGCTGTCGAAGGCCGAGCTGATGGAGGTGAAGGAAGACCTGAAGAGCGGCAAGACCAAGTTGCTCTATGTCGCCCCCGAGTCGCTCACCAAAGACGAGACCGTCGATTTCCTCCGTGGCCTCAAGATTTCCTTTGTCGCCATCGACGAGGCACACTGCATCTCGGAGTGGGGCCATGACTTCCGCCCTGAGTACCGCCGTCTGCGTCCCATCATCAACGCTATCGGCGAAAGCCTTCCCATCATCGCCTTGACCGCCACCGCCACCGTCAAGGTGCAGAATGACATCATGAAGAACCTCGAAATCATGGACGCCAAGGTCTTCAAGTCGTCGTTCGACCGTCCAAATTTGTACTATGAGGTGCGCCCGAAAACCAAAGAGGTCATCAAGGACATCATCAAATACATCAAACAACACCCAGGCAAGTCGGGCATCGTTTACTGCCTCAGCCGCAAGAAGGTGGAGGAGTTGGCAGAGACCCTCGTCGTCAACGGCATCCGTGCCTTGCCTTACCATGCCGGCCTCGACAGCCAGACGCGTAAGGAAAACCAGGACAAGTTCCTCATGGAGGAAGTTGATGTCATCGTGGCCACCATCGCCTTCGGCATGGGTATTGACAAGCCTGACGTGCGCTTCGTCATCCATCACGACATCCCTAAGAGCCTCGAAGGATACTATCAGGAGACTGGACGTGCGGGTCGCGACGGCGGCGAAGGCAACTGCATCGCTTTCTACGACTACGAGGATATCCATAAGTTGGAGAAATTCAATAAAGGCAAGAACGTGGCTGAACAGGAGATTGCCCGCGAACTATTGAATGAAACTGTAACATACGCGGAATCAGCGGTTTGTAGGCATAGACTGTTGCTCCATTATTTCGGAGAGGAATACGACAAGGAAAACTGCGGCTCGTGCGACAACTGCCGTTCGCCTAAGGAGAAATTTGA
>CADAPW010000107.1 GCA_902789915.1 uncultured Bacteroidia bacterium
CATGTTGTTGTTCAGTTTGTTAGCGGGTTGCGGCAGCACGCCGACGGGTTCGATGACACGGTGAGTACCGTATTTGTTACCATGTTTTTGCATTGATTTTAATGTTTAATTGTTTATTGTTGAATTGTTTAATTGTTGTTCTATTGACTTCGGGACTTCGGGACACGGGACTGACTGCCGCTTTGCGTCATTGCGAGCAATTAGCGAAGCAATCCATTCCGTTGAATCCGTGTCATCCGTGTTCCCCTATTTGCATTAGATTTGTGTCAGATTTGTTTCCTTATTTAATGACGTGGTTTCAGTCCAAGGATTTCGCGGGCCTCGTCGGAGGTGGCAATCGGGCGACCGAGTTCGTTAGCGAGGCGGACGACCTTGGCGACCAATTCACCATTCGATTGGGCCAACACGCCCTTCGAGAGGTAGAGGTTGTCCTCGAAGCCCACGCGGACGTTACCGCCCATGGCGATGGCAGCGGCGGCCATCGGGAAGGCATGACGACCTACGCCGGTGACGGTCCAAGTGGAGCCAGCGGGGATGCCGTTCACGAGCCAGCAGAGGTTGGCGACGGTGGCGGGGGTGCAGCCGGGCACACCCAACACGAAGTTGAACTGCATGGGAGCGCCAGGGGCCTGACCCTTCTTGGCCATGTTGAGGATGGTGTCCAAGTGACCCATCTCGAAGCATTCGTATTCGGGCTTGATGCTGCGTTCCATCATACGTTTGCCGAAGGCGCGCATGGTCGGCATGGTGTTGTCGAAGATCTCGTCGCCGAAGTTGCAGGTACCGCAGTCGAGGGTAGCCATCTCGGGCAACGGGTTGGTGTCGGTCGATTGGAGACGCTCGTCGGGAGTCATGCCGACGGCACCGCCGGTCGAAGGGATGAGGATGACATTGGGGCACACCTTCAGGATGGCCTCTTCGCACTCTTGGAAACGGCCACGGTCTTGGGTGGGCGTGCCGTCGTCCCAGCGGACGTGCAGGTGCACGATGGCGGCACCGGCGTCGACGGCCGACTTGGCCTCGCGCACGATTTCCTCAACGGTATAAGGCACATTGGGATTCTGTTCCTTGGTGACTTCTGCGCCGCAGATGGCGGCAGTGATGATCAGTTTATCCATTTCGTTTGGGTCGCTTCGCGTCATTGCGAGGAACGAAGCAATCCAGACATCTTACTTTTTACGTTGGCAGTCTTTCGGTGTCACGCAGGTACCTGAAGCACGGCAAACGAGGATGGGTTCATCCAGTTCGTCGGCGGCTGAAGGTGAAATGTCGGGACGGGCCACGGCAACCTTGCGGGCCTCAAACATCATGTGGCGAGAGGTGTTGCCTTCGCGGTCGATCCAGCCTTCGGCTTCGATGAAGTCGCCTGCATAGACAGGGGCCTTGAATTCAATCATGTCGTATGCGCAGAAGAGGGTTCTGTATTCCATATTGTTGATTGTTTATCGTTTAATTGTTGAATTGTTTTATTTGACTCGGGACGCGGGACTGCGGGACACGGGACTTTGCTTCGTCTCGCGTCTCGTGTCTCGAAGTCTCGTGTCATTTCTCTACATAAATTGCATCGACATAAATGCCAGAGGCATGCACGCACTCGGGCTTGATCTCGCCGACCTTCACCAGCTTTTCAGCCTCGACGACGACATAGTCGGCGGCGGTGGCCATCAGCGGGTTGAAGTTGTTGGTCGTGCCAAGGAACACCATGTTGCCGAACTCGTCGACGATGTTGGCGCGCAGGAAAGCGATGTCGGCCTTAAGGGGCTTCTCAAGGAGGTAGTCCTTACCATCGACGTTCACGATCTGCTTGCCGTCGGCCATGATGGTGCCAAGACCCGTGGGCGTCAGCACGCCGCCGAGACCTGCACCGTAGGCGCGGATGCGCTCTGCGAGGGTGCCTTGCGGGACATATTCCACGATGAGGGTGCCCTCATTCTTCTGGATGGCGGTCTGCTTGTTGGTGCCCGTGTGCGACACGATGGCTTTCTTCACCTGGTGGTTGCTGACCAGTTTGCCGTGGGCCACTTCGTCGTAGGCCGTGTCGTTGGCAATGATGGTGAGGTCTTTAACGCCTTTTGCAACGATAGCGTCAATGATTTGCGTGGCGCTTCCAACACCGAGGAAACCGCCGAACATGATCGTCATGCCGTCATGAACCTTCTCGACGGCTTGCTCTAATGTAATCTGCTTGTTCATAATGTGTTATGTTTTAGATTTTGAATTTGTAATTCGTTTAAAAGTCTGCAAATTTACTGACTTTTCCAAGAGTTTCCAAACAAATTAATATTTATTTTATAAAGAGGTGTGTAACCGCAATAGTTACAGCATCTTGCATTAAAATAAACTGTTAAATATAGTGAACCCCAAGAGTTTTCAATTCTCGGGGTTCATAGATTCTATTATTTCAATTTAGCTGCTTGTGCCTTTGGCTCCCTTCGAGTATCCCAGAAAGCAGCGATTCGGATGGTGTCACCCTTGATGTAATAGACTATTTTGTTCAGATGGTTCAAAACAATGCTCCTATATTGTTTTGACTTTTGAGCCAGCAAAGGTTCGACTGGGCCTAGACAAGGGTTGCTTTCCAATAAATCCGACACATGTTGCACTTCGTGCAAGAAGTCTTCACTCGCCTTTGGACCAAACTTGTCCAAAATATAAACCGATGTACTCACTACGGCATCGCTAGCCTTTTTTGACCATGATACCTTCATGCCTTTTGCTTTTTGGATTGCGCCTCTCTACACATCTGCAACACTTGCTCGGTGCTGTAACATCTTCCCGCCTCAAAATCACGCTCCGATTCTTCCAGCATGGCATCAATTTCCGCCATCGTGTAAGGATGTTCGGCAGATTGAGCGCGTTCGATAAGGTGTTCGCCAAGCCACCGCATGCTGTTTGGCGGAAGTGTGGCATAGAGATATTCAAGCAGACCGCTTAAAGGCGCACTTTGCGAATAGCTGTAAGCCATTGTTGGCTCGGAGGCCATGCTTGAAGACGTATTGTCTTGTTCGTATTTTTGGAGTTCATTGTTATTCATGCCGCAAATTTACGAACTTTTTCCATACCCGAAACAGATTGAGGAAGATGAATAAACAAAAAAAGCCGCTGAATGTTCAGCGGCTTTTTGTCTTCATCTTCCGTATGACTTAGTTGTTCATGTAGGCGACCTGCCCCATCAGTCCTGTGTTCACCGTGTCGTAGGCAGCGGCATAACCCAAAAGGAACTGCATGACATTGCGGCTAGGTCTTTGATTCTCGCTCTCTCTCTCGAAAACGCTTTTGATTTGTGATACTAATATGTCGTCGTCAACGGATGAAAGGTAAGAGGTGTAGCTATTTCTCATAGGCGTTTTTTAGGTTTGACTTTACCTAATTAACGCAGCCTCTCCCCGATTATTATATCTCGTTGAGAAATTTTTCTCAGAAATTAATATGTCAGCGTCATATTATTGGCCACCATCATCTTACGCAAGTTGATCAAGGCGTAGCGCATGCGGCCCAGCGCCGTGTTGATGCTCACGTTGGTGACGTCGGCGATGTCCTTGAAACTCATGTCGTCGAAGATGCGCATGCGGAGCACCTCGCGCTGCTCATCAGGCAGGAAGGCGATCATGCGGTGCAGGTCGCTGTGGACTTGGTCGACGATCATGCCCTGTTCGACGGAATGGTCGGTAATCGGCACGTTGTCGATGTAGTTGTAGTCTTCGCTCGACGACTCCACTGTGGGAATGCGGTTCTCCTTGCGGAAATGGTCGATGACAAGGTTGTGGGCGATGCGCATGGCAAACTGCACGAAACGTCCGTCGTCCTTGTAGCCCTTCGACTTGATGGTCTGGATGACCTTCACGAAGGTATCCTGAAAGACATCGTCAGCCAACTGCTTGTCTTTCACGAGCGTGAGTATGTAGGAATAAACTTGTTTCTGGTATCTACCAATCAATAATTCAAAACTGTGAACATCACCGTCCTGGTAGCGTTCAATCAGTTCTTTGTCGCTTTTCACTATGTTGGACATCAGGTCCCCCTTTCTTTGTGCACTCAACGTAAGTGCTTGTTAATAAAGGGTATAAATCTTTCGATAGCGTCTCTCCTTTGATTAGTTAGTGAATTTTTACACTGCAAAGATACGGATTTTTTGAATTTGCAAGCAAAAAATGTATTTTTTTTCGTTTTGGGACAATATTTTTCGGGAAAAGGAGTAGCAGAAATTCTCCCTTCCAAGCAATTTTTATTGTCTATGGACAACAAAATTCGTGTTTTGATGGGTTTTGTGGCGTGTGGACAATAAAACTATACTAATCGAACATCTAATAGGACTATAAAGTATTGTCCTCTATCATGCAATAGTGAACAGAATGAAATAGTTATTCAGTTTTATATGGTTTAAATAGCATTTCATATTTTGGAGAAGAAACATCTATATACATTTCATATTCTTTAATTCCCTTATTTTTGGCAATTTGATGCAATTGATCTTTTATATTTGATTGCATCATGGTGCCATAATATATGGCAGAAGGCTTAAATTGAATCACCGAAGCTTCATTATCATACACATCCCTAGGTGAATAGTTCAGCAAACGCCATTCTTTCTCATACTCCCAAAGTTTGGCTTTATGCAATGAACATTTAATGTGTGATAATGCATCAGGATTATAAATATTTATGCCATTTGATTTTAAGAAAGAACATGCCATGTACACAGATGCATCAATACGCTCATCATCATATATTACAGGATAAATCCCGCAGTTTTCAATTCCTTTTGATAAAGTAGGCCTAAAATCATATTCTAATGCAAACCCCTGATGAGAACTGGCATAATGGCTCCACATTGGTATTGATTGAACTGTCTCGCAGAAACATGATATGGTAACAAACCTTTTACTGACTTGAGCAATTAACGGAAACCAAAAATCAATACTTGTTAGCAATTGGCTTTTATACTTTTCAATGTCGTCTTCCATTGACTCAATATCACGAGAAAGAATCTGACTCTTTAAGCTGTCAATAAAACCATTTGGATACAGTCGTTTAGTTGAATCCGGAAAGTCATTTCCTTGCTCGAGATAACTCTTCATTTGAAGTATGGTGTTCATAGAAACCGAAGCATTGATAAACTCTTTGATTGCATTAATGTCATATCGCACCAAAGTGTCGTATGGGTCGTTAAACTTATCAGCAGTTACCGCATATATCTTATCGTTTTTAAAAGCATTAATTTGTCTTTCAAGATTTTTTTCATTATTGGAGTCACAAGGTCTATATCTGAACAGGCTATGCGGCATCATCTGAACCAAAGCTTCAGAAACAGGTAGAACGCTTTGATTAAGAATTTCAGGGTCAATTCCTTCTGAAATTGTTATTGATTCTAGTCTTCTTGCAAATTCATCTCTATCCATGTTGTTATCTAATTATATACTTAATTCACAAAGTCTTTATTATACTATTCAGAGATTTCTTTTCGCAAAGATACACATTTTTTGAAAGACATGACATTTTCTATTTTAGGGCAATTTTGATATAATGATTGATTCTGTGGTAGTTGACAAGTATCGAGAATAAAATCATCCAAAACTCGTTTCGATTTGAAATAATTTGTACTTTTGCCAACGATTGCCCGGGGAGAAATCCGAGCAGTTGAAGGCAATTTGTGCTTGTATCTTGTTGTACAAAATCTGGAAATAAAAAGTAGATAAGGTATAGGACACGAGTTAGCCAGCCTAATTTGTATTCACCAGTTAATCTGTTGATGCATATAGGCTAGGTAAACAGTGTACTATTTTTATCTACGAGGTTTTCCAGAGCCTGTACAACGGAAATAGCTGCAAAGAAGTTTCCTAGCCTTCTTATGTGCTGATTTACCTAATATGTAAGGCTAGGATGTTTATAATATGCAATTGTAATCCAAAATGGTTTGCGATAGAAAGTGTTTAATAAATGACTCTTTTTAATATATTAACGATATGGAAACAAATAACGAAAAGAAAAGTATAACATTGCATCAGGGCATTGGAAATGATGAAATGGAGATAAAGGTTCAGGTTACTCAAGAGGAGCTTGACAAAATGGAGCAATTGCGTCGTTTTAGCCCAGAGAAATGGGAAGGGAAAGAACTTGATCTTCTGCAATTTGTAAGAGAATTAATAAAATCGGAAGCAGACAAAGTGCAACAATTAAGCATTGAAGAAAAAAGAGAGAAAAGGAAACGGCGGCTGCGATGGATAATAGGAATTATTGCTTTACTTTGTGTGGTGATTAGAATAATAACATATACTGTAACAAAACATTACGAGAAAGAAATTCAACAAATACGTGAAGAACATCCTGAATTGATGAAGGAATTATTGAACACAAAAGAAAAAGGGCAATCTTATCCTCATATTAATGCAGAGGAGCTTCTTCCTAAAATAAATCACATTTTCTTTGATGAAATATACTTCCAATATCCTATCAATTGGAATTTTGAAGATCAAACGAACGGCCATCGCGTTAGAAAATACTATGGTTCCAACAAAGAAGAAAGCCAAATAATTACATATTCCTGGGTTACTGACCCTATTAACATTACCGCAGATAAACTATTAGAAAACACATGTAATCATTATGAAATCGAGTTTAATGATATTCGATTTTTTGACATAAAGGAAATAAAATATAACTCTTACAATGCAGTCTCAAAGGATTTTGAATTAACGGATGATGGGGAAACTGTATTTGGGCAAATTATCTGTATAGTGCAGAAAGAAAGCGCGTGTACCATTATGAAAATGGCCGAATCCGAGCAAGATTTGGCATCTGATGATTTCAAACTTATGGAGTCTACATTACACATGCCAGTATTACCCGTTACAGCAACAGAATAAATGGATTACAAGAAAAACTAAACCATATATTTTTTTTCAAGTCAAAAACCATTTTGATGATTTTGTCTGTACCATCAATGAGGTCTTTTATGTTTTCTTTTGTTGGCTCCTCTGTTTTGTTATGATCGCATAAATTTCAAATATCGGCATGCATTTGAATAAACCTCCATGTCGGAATATCTATAATGCCCTCGTTTTTCTATACATCATTATAGTCTCTGATTACCGGGGTCTTTTTCGAAATAGTAATTCCTTTTTGAAATATGCAATATTCGCTTCCCAATGGCCGCAACCTCGAAGAGAATCTCAACATCCTCATGCAAATTCGCTCATTTTTGATTAAAATGACCATGCGACATTAAACGTGTTTTACTATCTTTGCAGCATTCAACTAAGAAGTATGTATAATTATCGAAATAAACGAAAGAAAAATAAGGCACAATCTCAGTCAAAAATAGTTGAAAGGCCCTTGAACGATGTTTGGGAATCTTTTCAAGAGCCTAAATCATATAAGGATTATGGCATTTCTGATGAAGCCTTTGCGTTTCTCTCAAATAGAGAACGGTGTAATTTTGTTAGAAAAAGAAACCAATACTGGAAAGAGAGAAGCAATAAATGTGGTAAGTTTGGTCTAATTGTTCTTCCATTGATGATAATCTCTTTATTATATTTGCTTGATGCAAAGAATACTTTCTATTTCATTATTCCTGCTCTATTGGTTTTTTCTTGTCTTTCATTAATAGTTACCAGTTTTGTTTTCGAATATAAAATCATCAATTCTTATGATAGTTTTGAAGCAAAGTTTCAAGAATATGTAAAATACAAAGAACTATATGAAGAAAAGAAAAAACAGTATATAATACACACTAATGAGTTGGAGGTGTTCAGAAACAATGAGGCTCCTTTTGTGCTTAACATAGCCGAAAGGCTAAAAAGGGTTCAAGGGCGAGTTTATAGAACGGAAAATGATTGGCTACAGATGTCGGATAGGGAATTTGAATTTGAAGTCGGTAAAGTATATAATAGATTGGGTTATCAAACGCAAGTAACAAAACGGAGTGGTGATGGTGGGGTTGATGTAATTGCGAAAAAAGACAATGAGACTATTTATATACAATGCAAGCACTATGCCCCAAATACCCATTTGGGAGCACCTGAACTTCAGGCCTTTTGGGGATGTTGCTCTGGAAATGGAATCAGTAAAGGCGTTATGGTTTGCACTTCAAGTTTGACAAAAGATGCTCGAGCCTTTGCAAACAAATTAAAAGGAAAATTGGTAATTGTAGGAATGAAGGAACTGATGGAATTGGACAAAACTTATTACCAATCTCATCCCATCAACTCCCAAAGGCAATTTACTGATGCTTTTAATAATTTCCTCTCCTCTAACAGCTTTGTAGATTGCGACCATCTGTGGCTCAAGTCCAAAGTATACTATAAGGAAGAAGATGCAAAAAAGGATATGGAGGCATTGACAAAATGGAAAAACCACAACTATTTGATAAGAGATACTATTGTCAGCCTTACCAATAAAATCAGGGTATATGTAATGCTTTTGGTTCCAGATTATGCCTTGGAAGAAGTGAAAAGCACTCATTTATAATTAATTTTGCGACTTATATCCTTTTCTCACCTGCGCATTGTCGGAATTTAGAATACTTATCCACCTGCGTACTATCGAAAAATTTCATCCTCGCTTTATTCTCCAAGGAAAGGTGTCATGTAAACAGGAAGTAGAATGATTCCCTTATCCGTTTTTAAATCCTTTGTGTAAATCAAATAACGCCGTTCGACAATATGAGCATATTTCTCGCAAAACACATCGAGCGACTTATGGGTGTTGTAACCGGAAGACTTCACTTCTATCGGCTGGAGTTTGGTCCCGTGTGAGAGCAGAAAATCATAGAAAAGCTTATTGCCCGATGTGGCAAGCATTTGCGCTATCATGTTTTCGTAAACATAGCCAAGATTTGTGCTTAGTTTATCGTTCAACAGCTTTTGATATATGACATTCTCTGTATAGTCCTTGTCCCAAAAGGCAAGGGTGACGAACAATCCCGTGTCGGCACAAAAAATCTTGAATTTGGAAATGTCTTTTGTTAATGACATGCCTACATTGGGGTCGTTGGAATGGTATGCAAATAGAGTCGTCTTGCTGTCTTCAAGGTCTTTCAGGAACTCCATCAATTTGTCTTCGTCCACGTCACCAAGCACGGCATACGGCTTGAAACGATTGTTGGTTTGGCTCAGTTGTGATGGGATATTCATAAAGAGGGTCTCCAAACGACCTGTAGAGTCAAGCTTTTGGAAATCATCCTGATAGATTCTGATTACGCCTCGCTTTGCAAGGTCTACCATGCTGAAATTGTTGGTTTCTATATAGGCTTCGACAGCTTGAGGCATACCGCCCACCAACAAATAGAGGCGAAAGTTGCGCATGGCTTCACGGTGAGCTTGGGCAAGAGGTAATTTGTTGTCGTAGAAAGTACGCAGCAAAGGGATAGTGGCTTCGTCGCCCATAGCCCATCGGAACTCCTCGTAATCCATCGGATAAAGCGTGACACGCTCCTCTTCGCTTGGAATCGTGATGTTCTTCGTGTTCTTTTTGATACTGATAAGCGAACCAGTTTCAATATAGTCGTAGCGACCATCATTAACCAGATACTTTATGGCTTGACGAGCGCGAGGACAATTCTGCACCTCATCGAAGATGATGACAGATTTTCGCTTTTTGAGGACTACATTATAAATGGATTGTAGTTGCAGAAATATATAGTCCATGTTCATCAAGTTGTTGAACAAAGCCGTCACCTCTTCGGATGCCTCGTTGAAATCAATAAGTATGTATGAGTCATACTCGTTTTTAGCAAACTGCTCAACAAGTGTTGACTTGCCGACCCGTCGTGCGCCTTCTATCAAAATTGCGGTCTTTCCATTCTGGACATGTTTCCATTCGAGAAGTCGGTCATATAGTTTTCGCTTGAATATCCTTTTCATCATCTAAAGTGTCTGATTTCGAGTGCAAAAATAGGCTTTTTATTTGAGTTACGCAAATCTTTTTAGTCATTTTATCCAAAAATACCAAAATTTTTTATTATGTTTTATCCAAAAATACCAAAATTTTTTATTATGTTTTATCCAAAAATACCGAAATGTTTTTGTTCGATTTCTCCAAAAATACGCAAATCTTATTATTTTCTTCTTCCCCCTCTCCTATTTCCCCGCTTTTCCGTACCTTTGCAAATTCAATTTTTCCGAACCTTGAAAGAGCAAACAACTTCCTATATCACCATCCGCAACGCGAAGGTCAACAACCTGAAAAGCATTAGTTTGCAGATTCCGAAGAACAAATTGGTGGTCATCACCGGCCTGTCGGGATCGGGCAAGTCGTCCTTGGCGTTCGACACGCTTTACGCGGAAGGCCAACGCCGCTATGTGGAGAGTTTGAGTTCGTATGCACGGCAGTTCATGGGCCGACTCAACAAGCCCGACGTGGAAAGCATCACGGGCCTCTCGCCCGCCATCGCCATCGAACAGAAGGTGAACTCGCACAACCCGCGCTCCACCGTGGGCACCAGCACCGAGATCTACGAATTCCTGAAACTCCTCTACGCCCGCATCGGCAAGACCTACTCCCCTGCCTCGGGCAAGCTGGTCAAGAAGCACCAGGTGATGGATGTGGTGAACCATATCCTCGGCCTGCCGACGGGCAGCACGGCCTACATTGTCGCGCCGCTTCACCTGCCCGAAGGCCGCAACCTCGAAGAGCATCTCAACATCCTCATGCAACAGGGCTTCTACCGTATATTATATAACGGCGAGATCATCAAAATCGAGGATTTCCTCGACCAGAAGAAAAAGGTCAGCGAGAAGAAGGTGAAGCTGCTCATCGACCGCATCAAGGTCAACGAGAGCATGGACGACGCCATCGGACGCATCTCCGACTCGGTGCAGACCGCCTTCTACGAGGGCAAGGAGACCTGTCAGGTGATCAGCGAACTCGATGGCGAACGCAAGGAAGCCGACTTCTCGTCGCGTTTCGAGGCCGACGGCATCACCTTCGAGCCGCCCACGGCCAATATGTTTGCCTTCAACAACCCCTACGGCGCCTGCCCCACCTGTCAAGGCTTCGGTAGCGTCATCGGCATCGACCCCGACCTGGTGGTACCCAACAAGAGCCTGTCGATCTACGAGAACGCCATCGCCTGCTGGCGTGGCGAGAAGATGAGCGAGTGGAAAGACGCCCTCATCCGCGTGGCCGACAAGGTGGGCATCCCCATCTTCAAGCCGTTCTACGAACTCACCGACGAACAGGTGAGCCTCCTCTGGACCGGCAACCAATATTTTGAAGGCATCGTGGACTTCTTCAACTATGTTGAGACACAGTCGTATAAGATACAATACCGCGTGATGCTGTCGCGCTACCGCGGCAAGACGGTCTGCCCCGAATGCCACGGCACGCGCCTGCGCCGACAAGCGCAATATGTGAAGGTGGGCGGCAAGAGCATTACCGACCTCGTGCTGATGCCCTTGGACGAGCTAAAGACCTTCTTCGACCACCTCAAACTCGACGAGACCGACAGCAAAATCGCCTCTCGCCTGCTGGTGGAAATCAACAACCGCCTGGACTTCATCATCGAGGTGGGCTTGGGTTACCTGACCCTGAACCGACTCTCCAACACGCTCTCCGGCGGCGAGTCGCAGCGCATCAACCTCGCGACTTCGTTGGGCAGCAGCCTGGTCGGCTCCACCTATATTCTTGACGAGCCTAGCATCGGCCTGCATTCCCGCGACACCGAGCAACTCATCAAAGTGCTGAAACGCCTGCGCGACATCGGCAACACCGTCATCGTGGTGGAACATGACGAGGAGATCATCCGTAGCGCCGACTACATCATCGACATCGGGCCGATGGCGGGTGCCTTTGGCGGCGAGGTCGTGTTCGAAGGCGAGATCAAGGACCTCGTCCACTGCGAGAAGAGCCTCACCACGCAATACCTCACGGGCAAGATGAGCATCCCCGTGCCCACCCGCCGACGCAAGAGCGCCAACGCCATCGTCATCAAGGGTGCGACGCAGAACAACCTCAAGAACCTCACCGTGCGTTTCCCGCTCAACATGATGACCGTCATCACGGGCGTGAGCGGTTCGGGCAAGTCGACTTTGGTGAAGGACGTGCTCTACCCCGCCATGAAACGGCAACTGGGCGAGAACGCCGAGAAATGCGGTAGCTACGGTGCCTTGGAAGGCGACCTGCGCCTCATCCAAGCCGTCGAGTTCATCGACCAGAACCCCATCGGCAAGTCATCGCGCTCCAACCCAGCCACTTACCTTAAGGCCTACGATGAAATCCGAACACTATTCTCCGAGCAGAAACTGGCCAAACTGCGTGGCATCAAGCCTGCCTTCTTCTCGTTCAATGTGCCGGGCGGCCGCTGCGAGGAATGTGAGGGCGAGGGCGTGCAAAAGATCGAGATGCAGTTCATGGCCGATGTCTATCTGCCTTGCGAGGCCTGTCACGGCACGCGCTTCAAGGAAGAGGTCTTGGAGATCAAATACGATGGCAAGCACATCTCAGACATCCTCAACATGAGCATCGACGAGGCCATCGACTTCTTCGAGCACTCGTCGGAGCGACAGACCCCTATTGTCGGGCGCATCGTCAACCGCCTGAAGCCATTGCAGGAGGTCGGTTTGGGCTACCTAAAGCTCGGACAGTCGTCGAGTTCGCTCTCGGGCGGCGAGGCGCAGCGCGTGAAGTTGGCCTATTTCCTCATCAAGGGTCAGGTGGAGAAGCCCACGCTCTTCATCTTCGACGAGCCGACCACGGGCCTTCACTTCCATGATGTGAACAAACTGCTTGAGTCGTTCAACGCCTTGATTGCCAACGGCCACAGCGTCATCATCATCGAACACAACATGGATGTCATCAAGTCTGCGGACTGGGTCATCGACCTGGGTCCCGAGAGCGGCAACAAGGGCGGCGAGATCGTCTTTGAAGGCACGCCCGAGGACTTGGTGAAGTGCAAGGCATCATATACGGGGAAAGCGTTGAAAGGCAAGTTGTAATTATGTCACAAAACCGACAAAACATACAAAACCATCATTTGGCGTGGGCGGCTGCGCAACCGCGTCGCCGCCGGAAAGCCGCCGGTTGGCTGGCTTTCCACAACCAAGCAAAAAAGTTTTGTCGGGTTTTGCAAGTTTTGTGATTAAAAACAAGAACAATGAAACCATCAGAGATAAACCAACCCTTGAGTGAGCGGCAGCAGAAGGTAGTGGACACCCTGCTCGGCCTCGGTATTGACTTCGACATCAAGTTCCACCCGCCGTTGTGCTCCATCGAGGAGTCGTTGGCCTACTGGGGCAAGTTCGAGGCCACGCACTGCAAGAACCTGTTTTTCAGGAACCACAAGGGCAACAAGCACTACCTCGTCATCTTCGAGTGCATGCACCAGATGGACATCCACGACCT
>CADAPW010000108.1 GCA_902789915.1 uncultured Bacteroidia bacterium
ACGATGGGGAACATGATCTTTTCGGTCTTGTTGACCATACGCGGGGCACCCATCTTGATGAGGCGTTCTTCCTTGGTGGTCAGCAAACGGATGATAGGCGGCTGAATCACGGGAACCAAAGCCATGTAGGAATAGGCTGCAATGGCGATGGGACCAATGAGGTTACGCGTGCCGTTCATACCGTTGGCCAAACGCGAAGACAGGAAGATGGCGGTAGGACCGTCAGCACCACCGATGATACCGATAGCACCAGCCTCACGCAAGTTGAAGCCGAGATACAAGGCACCGATGAAGGTGATGAACACGCCAAGTTGGGCGGCAGCACCGAGGATCATCAGCTTGGGGTTGGCAATGAGCGAAGAGAAGTCGGTCATGGCTCCGATGCCCAAGAAAATCAAAGGCGGATACACACCTGAGGTCACACCGAAGTACAGGTAATTCAACACACTGCCCTTCTGGTAAAGACCCGTCTGGAGGTTCAGCTCGCCGCTTTGGAACACGCTCGTCATCAAGCCTTTCACGCCTTCGATATCGTTATTGACAAGGCCATAGTCAGCCATATTCAGATGCTCGACCTGCTTGATGGCTTCACTCAGCACCATGTGTTTATCGCCCGGGTTGTCGCCAAAGACGGCCACCAGCAAGGCTTTAGCCGTGTCCAAATCAAAATTGAGTGTTGCCGGATCTAATGCTTGTAGATTGGCCATGGCATCGGCAAAAGTAACACCAAAACCTTGGAAGAAAGGAATGTTACCCACGATAATACCTGTTCCAATCGGGATGAGCAGCATAGGTTCAAACTCGAAGCGGATAGCTAAGAAAATGAAGAGGATACCCACCAAAATCATGATGATGTTGCCTAGCTTGCAGTTACGGAAGCCCGTAAGCAGCCAGAAGTTGTGCAAACCTTCGCTCAGGCGGTCTTTGGTGGACATTTCCTTGACTTCTTCCTTAGCGGCCACATGATTCTTGGCGTTCTTGCTTTCCAGCGTGGTCACGCGTTGGTTAAGGTTGTCAATTTGCTGACCCAATTCAGCCGACTTTTGCTGTTCAGCGACAATCGCGTCGGCCAGCTCAGCCAGTTGGGCGTTGCTTTCCTCAGGGGTCATCTCGCTCACTTGCTCGGTTTTACCCAAGTCGGAGACCTTGGTGGCGAACATCGGGTTGTTGACGACCGCGAGGTTCAGCAGCATCAAGAGCACCAAAGATCCGAGGATGACCGCTGGTCTTCTATAAATACTTTTCTTTCCCAACATGGCCTTATCCGATTACGATTAAAGTATCACCTTGAAGCACATTGTCGCCCTGGCGGCAGTTGATGGCGGTAATGGTACCGTCGGTCTCGGCCAGCAGGTTGTTTTCCATCTTCATGGCTTCGTACATGAGCAGCTTGTCGCCCTTCTTGACGGCGTCGCCTTGCTTGACGAAGATCTGCATGATGGTTCCGGGAAGCGGAGCAGCCATCTTGTAGCCGGCGCCACCTGAGGCAGCAGCCGGTTTCGGGGCAGCGGCCTGAGAAGGAGCACTGGCGGCAGGCTTGGCAGCGGGACGGGCCACGGGAGCCACGACTGGAGCGGCTTGCTCTTCCATTTCCACTTGATATTCAGCGCCATTCACATTGACAGTGGCGATGTTGCCTTCAATGTTTTCATTTTTCTACAATTTAACGTTTCCAGTGTCTAACTCCGTAATTCTTATCGTTCCAAGAAGTAGTCCTTCTTTCGATGGTGATCACATTGCTCTCCTCATCGTGAAGGTTGGTCGAGAGGTAGAGCGCCATGCCGATGGCGGTCAGCACCTCAGGGGCAATCTCACCTTCTGCCACCTTGACGGCGGGTTTCGGGGCTTCCTTCACCTGCTCCACTTTTGGGGCGTTTTTCTTGGCATCCTGCTTCGTGAAATAGGCAGCCACGCCACGGAAAATAGTCGAAAGGATGAAGAGGGCGATGACGACAATCAGAAATCCCGCAATGGTGACAATCCAGCCTTTGGTGTAGACCCATTCCTCATGAGCCAACAGTAATGATATTTGTAACAGGTTCATCACTTTATGGATTTAGGGTTACAGCGGGATATTCGAATGTTTCTTCTCGGGATTGGCCAAACGCTTCGTCTCAAGCGTGCGCAAAGCACGGATGACACGGAAACGGGTGTTACGCGGCTCGATTACATCGTCGATGTAGCCGAACTTGGCAGCCTCGTACGGGTTGGCGAACTTCTTGGTGTATTCATCCACCTTTTTAGCAACGAACTCAGCGCGCTCTTCCGGGTTCTCAATCTCTGCAATCTTCTTGCCATCGAGCACCTCAACGGCACCGCTGGCCACCGCTGGCGCCCATAACGGCGATCTCGGCGGTCGGCCAAGCGTAGTTGACATCGTTGCGCAACTGCTTGCAGCCCATCACGAGGTGAGAACCACCGTAGGACTTACGCAGGGTGACGGTGACCTTCGGCACAGTAGACTCGCCGTAGGCATAGAGCAACTTGGCGCCGTGGACGATGATACCGTTGTACTCTTGACCCGTGCCAGGCAGGAAGCCAGGGACGTCGACCAAGGTCACGATCGGGATGTTGAAGGCGTCGCAGAAGCGGACGAAACGGGCGCCCTTACGCGAGGCGTCGCAGTCCAACACACCAGCGAAGAAGGCCGGGTTGTTGGCCACGATACCGACCGACATGCCATCGAAGCGGGCGAAGCCGACGATGATATTCTTGGCGTAGTTCTTGTGGATTTCGAGGAAGTCGCCGTTGTCGACGATGGCATTGATGATGTCGCCGACGTTGTAAGGCTTGTTCGGGTTGTCGGGGATGATCTGGTTCAAGGCGTCCTCCATACGGTCGATGGGGTCGTTGCATTCCACGAGCGGGGCGTTCTCCATATTGTTCTGCGGGATGAAGGAGATGAGTCTGCGGATGATGGCAAGACCTTCCTCCTCGGTCTCGGCAGCGAAGTGGGCCACGCCCGACTTCTGGCTGTGGATGCGGGCACCGCCGAGGTCGTCGGTCGAGACATCCTCGCCGATAACGGTCTTCACGACTTTCGGGCCAGTGAGGAACATATAGCTACCCACATTGGTCATGATGATGAAGTCGGTCAGGGCGGGAGAATACACGGCACCGCCGGCGCAGGGGCCGAAGATGGCCGAAATCTGCGGGATGACACCCGAAGCGTTGATGTTGCGCTGGAAGATCTCAGCGTAACCGGCGAGGGAACGTGAGCCTTCCTGGATACGGGCACCGCCCGAGTCGCAGATGCCGATGACGGGAGCGCCAACTTTCATGGCTTGGTCCATCACCTTGCAGATCTTAAGGGACATGGTCTCACTCAAAGCACCGCCAAACACGGTGAAGTCTTGGGCGTAGACGTAGACGACGCGGCCGTCGATGGTGCCGTGACCGGTGACGACGCCGTCGCCAAGGTACTGTTGCTTGTCGAGACCGAAATCGACGGTGCGATGGGTCACGAACATGTCAGTCTCTTCGAAGCTACCTTCGTCGAGCAGGAGGGCGATGCGCTCGCGGGCAGTCATTTTGCCCTTCGCATGTTGGGAGTCGATGCGCTTCTGACCGCCACCGAGACGGGCCTCGTTGCGCTTCTCCAACAATTCCTGGATTTTCTGTTCAATTAACATGGTTATATGATTTTATTGTTAATTCGGAATTAGGAATGCTGAATGCTGAATTAAGGGCGAAGCCCAGCGTCGCATTGCGAAATTGACTTCGTCGAATACTTCGTATTTCAGCATTCAACATTCTGCATTCAGCATTATCACTTATTCTTGTTCTCGCAAAGTTCGGTCAGCACGCCGAAGGTCGATTTCGGGTGCAGGAAGGCGATGCTCAGGCCTTCGGCACCGCCGCGCGGGGCTTGGTCGATGAGGCGGATGCCCAGTTCCTTGGCTTCTTCGAGGTGACCTTCGATGTTCTCCACGGCGAAAGCGATGTGGTGCATGCCACCACGACCGTTGTTGTTCTCGATGAACTTGGCGATGGTGCTTTCGGGTGATGTAGGCTCCAAAAGTTCGATTTTGGTCTGGCCACAACGCAAGAAAGCGGTCTTCACTTTTTGGTCGGCGACTTCTTCGATGGCGTAGCACTTGGTGCCAAGCAGCTTTTCAAAGAAAGGAATGGACTCGTCCAAGCTTGTGACGGCGATTCCAATGTGTTCAATGTGAGAGGGTTGCATAATTATTCGAATAATTTATTGTTAAAAAATACGTATTTTGATATCGGGGGCAAAGGTACGATATTTCTTGAAGAATACAAAAAGAAAAACACGAAAAAGACCCCTTCCGTCGATTGCTGCAAGTCGAGCAAACGGAAGGAGTCCTTTCAATTTATGTCAAATGAGACCTTAGCTTAAAGCTTGATGGACAAGCCGACGTTGAAATAGCCCATGGTATAAACATAGCCTACCTCTGCCTCTACACCAATGTTGGGAGTGAAGTAGTAACGGCAACCAGCGACTTCACCATGAGAAAAATACACACGGCGGTAATCATCAGTATAATACTTAGGCGAGAGATGTCTCACTCCTAAACCGGTCATTACTGCTACATGGACTTCAAAATCTTCAGTGATGTTTAGTCCGTAAGTGGCTCTTGGCATGAAAGTGAAATGGGCCATGTGAGAATAGAAATTGGAACCGATGTAACCACCAACCGTGAAATGACCTTTCCACCAGTGGTTAATCAAGGTGTAGTCACCAACAATGTTAGCACCGACACCAAAATAACGGTAACCTGGTTCCATGTTACAGCGAACGCCGAGTACCAGCGTCCCCTTCGGGTTCGGATCTTCAATGGCTTGAGCCTTCTGGCTCACACCGAGGGTCATCAATGCGACCATCACAAGCATAAAAACTTTCTTCATTTCGATTCAATTTTTAGTTAAGCTCTTGTTCTTGTTTTTTGGTTGACCCGCCGTCGGCACAAGAGCCTTTCATGCCTCAGGCGGGTTTTATTGACTTGCTTTCCGCGACAAAAATACTATTTTACCCTCTACTCTATGCTTGTTTTCAACAATACCGAGCCTTGTCTTTACCAAATCACTTATGGACTCTACGAACGAAGCTCTCCACCTCAGGCACGCCGCCTTGGTAGACGAGATAGCCGTTGTAAGGCTCTCTCGGCGTAATCTCGCTGTTGACGGGAGTGAGCATGATTCGCTTCACCTCTTCCCTATCGTGCGTCTGACCCAAGGCCCAGCCCAACTTGATATAGGCGGTCTCGGCGAGCATATTGCCTGCCGGGATGATGCCACGGTTCATCAGGTCACGACCCGTGTCGTAGACGAACATGTGGGCATAGCCCCAAATGGTCTGCACCGTCATATATTGGTGTACGCCCTTGTCGGTGGCACGCTGGATGGCGTCGAACATGCCACGATTGACGTGACCCAAACCGGTGCCGTCCCAAACGATGCCCTGATAGCCATTGTCGACCAAGGCGTCAAGCACATCGGGCTTCATGCCAGGATAATAATAGAGGATGGCCACGCGGTCGTCGAAGGTCGGGATGATTTTCACATCGCGGTCGTTGCGGCGGTGGTTGTAGACCTCCTTAATCGGCACCACGCCACGCTTGCGGTCGACGGTAGCGACGGGCGTGTCGCCGATGGTACGGAAAGTGGAACGATAGCTCGAGTGCATCTTACGCACACGCGTGCCACGGTGCAGGAATCCATATTCATCGGAGGTAGGACCAAACATGCAGACCATCACCTCTGCCACGTCGCCGTGACCGGCAGCCGTCATGGCGTGCATCAGGTTCAAGGCGGCATCTGATGACGGACGGTCGGAAGAACGCTGCGAGCCGACCAAGACAATCGGCACAGGCAGGTTCTGGCACATGAAAGTCAAAGCGGCGGCGGTGTGGGCCAGCGTATCAGTGCCGTGGCCGATGACGATACCGTCGATGCCGTTCTTAATCTCCTCACCAATCTTCTTGGCCAAGGCGATGTATTCCTTGGGCGACATATTCTCAGAGAACACGGCAAACACCTTCTCGGTGTCGAGGTTGCAGATGTCGGCCAGCTCCGGCACGGCACCATACAGCTCACCAGGCGAGAAAGCGGGAATCACAGCACCCGTGCGGTAGTCCAAGCGCGAGGCGATGGTACCACCCGTTCCGAGCAGCTTCACGTGCGGAAGGCCCTCAGTGTAAGGGAATTCCTTCTCCGGGATGTGATAGTTGGCTTTCTTGTAGTCAAGCTCCACCATGCTGGTGATGGTGCTGATGTCGACACCGATGTTGTAGCCCGTGTTGACTTTCATCACGATGTGCTGGTCGTCCTGGAAGGCGGCGCGAGGCAAAATCGTGCCTTTGAAGAGGCCACCCGTGGTCTGGCATTCGGCCTGACTCCACACGCGGCAGTTGTATTTCTTGAGCACCTCAAGTGAGGCACCCCAATATCCTTGGAAAAAATCTTCAGCCATGTTGCAAATTATTTGATGTTATTAGCCAATTCTTTCATTTCGATGTTACCCATCGCTTCCTTCATCTGACCCATGATCCAGTTCTGGCGGTCAAGGTCGGTGCAGGATTTCTTCTTAGGAGCGAAGCCGGCGCAGAGGTTGTCGAGCTTGGTGAGCAGGTCGTCCTTGGCATAGCGCTTGAAGCCCATCTTGTCGAGCACCTGCTGCATATCCATCGAAGCGTCGTCAACCAAAGTGGGAGCCATGTTCCATGCCAAGCGGTAATTCAAACCTTGCTCCTTCAAGAAAGCGAAGAGCTTGAACAAGGTCTCGCCATTGAACTTCGAAGCGGGGTCCTTGCCCAAGAGATGCTTGATTCTCATGCCGACAAAGCGACCGACGGTGCGACCATCGATGCCGAGTTTCTCGACGACTTCGGCAATGGCGGGGAACCAGTTCCTCGCAAAGATATATCTGAAGCAGTCCTCCGGCACGTTCCATTCCTTGAGTTTGTAGTAACGGTCGATGATCTCCGTAGGCAGTTCGGCGCGCATGGCCTTGATGTAAGCCGGGTCGAGCGGGATGGGAGCTGAGTCGGTGTCGGGGTACATACGGTCGGCACCGGGAAGCACGCGCTCGAAGATGGTGATGCCGTTGCAAATGGCCTTACGGGTCTCTTTCGGCACGCCGTCGAAAGCCATGAGGCAACGCTCTTCCACCGTCTCGATGGCGGTAGGCATGTCTTCCTTGGGACCCCATACGAGTATGAGGGCGTCATCGGCGGTGGCGTGGACTTTCTTGCCCAGTCTGTGCCACTGCGAATGCGTCAACACAGGTTCCAGCATCTCGTCGTGGAGCATGTTGGGGCGTTCAAGGCAGGCGATGACTTTCAGGCGGTCGGCGATTTCGTCGGCGAACATCTTGCCAGGTTGGGTGAAGTGAGAGAGCACACCACGGAACTTCGGCAGTTTAATGAGTTTCATGGCACCACCTTTGGCCTTGTTGTCGAGGATGGGCAGGTAGTCGGTAATCACCGACACATCGGCCACTTCCACCTTCCAGCCTTCCTTGCCCACTTCGCGGTTCAGACGCTCTTGCAGTTGCACCAATGACCACTGGCGGAAGCACTCGTTATGTGAAAGTTCGGGAATCCACTTGGCGTGTTGCACACCCTTCAACTCGATACGGGTGCCGCCCGTGCAGCTCACGTTGACATCTTGGCGACCTGCGCCCATGCCCGTGCGGACCAAACCCGTGCTACGGCCGAGGAAACGGATGTATTCGCAGGTCTCGCGCAGCTCGTCGGGATTCTTGCAGTCGGGATAGGTGACGGTCTCGATCAACGGCACACCGAGGCGGTCGGTCTGATAGACACGACGGTGACCAATATCGCTAATCTCGCGGCAGGCATCCTCTTCGATGCTCAGCTGGATGAGGCGGATGTCTTTCTTCGGCAGCTTAAGCAGGCCTTCCACACCGACAATGGCGGTACGTTGGAAGCCCGTCGGGATGGAGCCGTCGAGATATTGCTTACGAGTGATATGCACCTCGCCCACAATGTTCAAGTTGGAACGCAGGGCGATGACGATAGCGTTGTGCAACGCCTCTTTGTTGATGGGGAACGGCGGGGTGTCGTCGATGTCGTAGGTGCAGGCGGTGCCGTTCTTGATGTGGTAGACGATTTCTTTCTTCGTCTTGAACTCCATCAAGGCCGTGCCATCGTATTCGCCCAGCTCCGAAAGCGTCGGGCGCATGTGACGGATTAGCTCGGCATCGTATTCCTCAAACTTGTTGAATTGTCCGGCGGGACAGTGGCAAAACAGCTTCTCTTTGGTCTTGATCTGCTGGTGCACTTCCAATCCCGACATGAAGCCTATACGGTCATAGTCTTCCTGTGTGGCTTTCTTGCGCTCGACGTAGCCGGCTTGTTGCTTGGTCAGCTCGTAGTTGGCGCGTGGGTCAAAGTTGGTGCTCATATTATCTTATTTGTTGATTCAAAAATTTAAAGATTCAAAATTTAAAATTCGAAGAATTGCATTCGTCTTCAAAAACAATCGGCTAAAATAGAAAATATTTGGATTGGTTGGGAAAAATGCGTTAGAAAAATGTATTAAAAATGTAGAGACGCGATCAATCGCGTCTCTACAGGGTTAATTCTTGTCTTCTATCGTCCTTGCAATCTTTTCAATATTCAGACTTCTTGCAGAGGCATCGATGATGTCTTTATAGATGCCGCCTTTTTTGTAAATGCTGTCAGGGTCGCCAGATTCTTCCACATGGCCAGTCTTAAGCGCATAAACCATCTCGCTGTCGATGATTTGGGAGATGCTGTGCGAGATGATGATGACGGTGCGGTCTTTCTTGATGGCGTCGAGGCTGTTCTTGATTTGCTCGGTGGCGATGGCGTCGAGGCTGGCAGTGGGTTCGTCCAAGAAGATGATAGGCGGGTTTTTGAGGAACATGCGCGCGATGGCGATGCGCTGCTGCTGACCACCCGAGAGGTCGGAGGCCTTGTTCTCGAACTGCTTGGGCAGTGCCATTATCTGATCGTAGATATACGATTTCTTTGCCGCCTCCACCACTTCCTCATGCGTGGCGTTAGGCTTGCCGTAAAGGATGTTTTCTTCTATAGTGCCGTCAAAAATATGGTTTTTTTGCAACACGAGGCCGATGTTCTCACGCAAAAACTTGGTGTCATATTCGCGCAAATCCACACCGTCAAGGGTGATGGTGCCTACTTGTGGCTCGTAGAACTTGTCCAGCAGGTTGACAATGGTACTCTTGCCCGCGCCCGACAGACCCACCAAAGCGGTAATCTTACCTGGGTCGATGGTCATGTTCACATCGAAAAGGGCTTGGTTTCCATTGGGATAGGTGAAGTCGACGTGTTTGATCTCGAATTTGCCGTGGATTTTTTCTGGTCTGTAGTTGCCCGAAGGCTCCACCTCGTCGTCTGCATCGAGGATGCCGAAGAATCCCTCTGCATAAATCAAGGCGTCGTTTACGTCGTCAAAAATGCGCTGCAATTGTGTGATGGGTGCGATGACATTACTGAACAACATCACATGGTACATGATTTTACCTATGGTCATGCCGGGATAGCCTATTAATACTAGGTAGGCCGTCAAAATGATGACTAACACCGTACCCACTTGCTTCACAAAACTTTTCACCCCATTGTAGTAAAACGCCACTTTCCGTGTTTTCATCTGGTTTTCAGTAACTTGGTTCTGAATATCCAACTGCTTTTGCCCTTCGATTTGTTCGCGGTTGAAGCTCTTGATGACATTGATGGAGTCGATGATGTTTTTGATACCTTGGCTCTTGGTTTCCAAGTGGTTGCGCATCTCTCGACGCCAGCCTTTCAGCCGTTTGGCCTGTAGATAGGGACGATACCCAAGGCCACCAAGCCGACATAGACATTGGCTGCAAACATCAGTATCAAGGCCAAAAGGGCGCTGGTGAACAGCGGCAGCAGGTCGATGAAGAAGTTCTGCACTGTGCGCGAGAGGCTACTCACACCTTGGTCGATACGGGCTTGCAGCTTGCCCGTGGCATTGTCGCCCGACGAGAAAAAGGCCATGCGGAAGGTCAGCACCTTCTCGATGACGCTCTGCGCCAAGTCACGGCTGACATAGATGCGCATACGCTCGCCGTAGTAGTTTTGCGCAAAGGTGATGCCTGCCGACAAGACTTCCTTGCCAAGGAGCACCGAGGAAATCAGGATGATGATATGGGCGGCGCGCTGCCCCCACTGCTCCCCTGACATGACAAGGCCATTCACCTGGTCGACGGTCCAATCGAGCACGATGGCGTTGACCTGTGCCATCAAGGAGCCGACAAGTGTTAATATTATGGTAATGAATACCAAGCCCTTGTATGGTTTGACAAAGGGGCTGACATTCTTGAAGAGTTGAAAGAGGTTCATAGTGTCTAATGTGTTGTTTCAGGGCAAAAATACAAAAAGAAAGGCAACCCCGAAGGATTGCCTTTCCAATTTTTATCGGTTGGTCTGTAGAGACGCGATTAATCGCGTCTCTACAATTACCAATCAATTAGTGCAGCACAGTGACACGCTTCACCGTCACACCTTCGTCGGTGTAGACGCGGACCATGTACATACCCGTGTTGAACTTGGCCATGTTCAGGATGTATTCATCTTGATCAAGCTCAGTGTCGAACACGACCTGGCCGAGGACGCTCACCACAGTGATGCGGTGCATGTTCATGGCCTGGATGGTCACGTTACCCTTCCCGGGTTCTCGCCAGAGACGGCGGGTTCGGATTCGCAGTTGGCGTACACAGCGGTCACTTGGTAGTAGAACGTGCCTTCGCCAGGATTGTCGAAGTATTCGGTGGCTGTGCCAGGAACGCTGCCAATCAGAGCGTAGTCAACGTTGTCTTCCGAACGGTAGATGTTGTAGCCGATGATGCCGTCGCGGTTGCCCTTGTTGGCGATGCCCAGCTCAACGTCGTCGACATCGAGGTAGAACATGTCAGTGCAGTTGAAGTGACGGATGGCGATGTAGACATCCATGCCGGCATAGTCGCTCAGGTCGACAGTGTACTGATACCAGTTGCCCTGGTCGCGGCCGTCGCGGACTGCCTTGACACCACCCTTGGCGGTCATCGTCCATTCGGCGATCGTCGTGAAGTCAGCAGCGCTGGTGTTGCCAGTCGTGGAGATAGCGACACCGAAGTGTTCGCCTGCCCATGAGGCATCCTGACCGCAGGCCCAGAAGCTGAAGGTCGAACCGTTGGCGATGCTGCTCTGCGGGAACACAAGATAGTTATCCGGAGTGACAGCACCAACATTGTTGATGTAGCTGGCCGATTGGACCATGTCGACAGAGCCATTGTGGCCGATGCCCGTGCTCATCGTAGTGCTACCAATCGTCCAGATGTAGCCGTCTCCGTCGGCGTCGATCTGGGTCAGACCGTCGAGTGA
>CADAPW010000109.1 GCA_902789915.1 uncultured Bacteroidia bacterium
GAATTGTTTGGCTCGTATGGGTCTGCATAGATAGGTTCGGGTGCTACATAAACCCACACAGGGTTTTGGTAATCCGATGCACCCGCATAATACCAATTGGAGGAACCTGATTCTTTATAATCGACAGACATAAGATAAGTACCTGGCTCTACAGTAATTAGTCCTGTGAAATCAAGCCCATTGGTGTAATGATAATTAGGCTGTAATCCATTTGTGCAATCGAATATATCGATGGTTTGCATCCAGTTACCTGTAGAATTAAGCAAACTGATTCTGAATTGACCATAAAAAGTCTCACTTCCTGCGTTTTTTATATCAACATTAACCGTGGCATCCGAGTTTTGATAAAGGCATGTGCCATCACCTGTAAGAATGGTGAATTCCGATCTGACATTAATGCGATGGGATGAGGTGATATCAAAATAGGCATAATCATAATTGCCTAAATCTATGAAATTCCATAAACTACCATCTATACTGTAGAGCATGGCAATTGCGTAAGAACCAGGAATATATGGAGGCCCTCCCGCACAATCTAAATCACCGTAAACATAATATGTTCCCGGTAAAGGTGTTGAAGTTCTATCCCAATAATCCATAATGTCAAGATAATAATACTGATTTGAACCAGGAACTTCTTCATAATAAACCCCTGCTCCAATATAGCCATTGAAAGCACCACTGCCGACATTCCATACTTCAGCGTAAACAGACATATTATCAAAGAAATCATATTCATTATTAGACATTATTGGAGTGCTATAATAGACCAAATTGAAATTATAAGTTGGGTTATTAGGTTCAATGCCAACAACTGCTTGTTGACCAGAGGAAAAATTATAAGAAGACCCTTCGGGAATTAAGCTGTTAATATAACAGTAGGCATCATTATTAACTCCTTGTCCATTCCCACTCCAACCCCAATTGAAATGGAAACGGTTGTTATTATCATAACCATCACAAACAAAAGCGTGTCCACCGTTGGTTCCATATCCAGCATATAAAATTGGACGGGCATTATCTAAATCATTTTTTAATATACTAATCCATTGTGAATCATTATAATTATTTTTCAACTCTCCATGTAAAGTGCTTTTGTAATCGAAAAACGTTTTAAATGCATTTTCAGAACAGTATTCAAAATATTGATAACCATTATAGGATAGTATTTGGGCACCGCTACCTCCAACCCCCGATACCCCATAATCCATTTCAACTGAAACGCCACAATGATACATCAACTCGGCTATGGCATTAATTTGGATGGAAGTGGATGAAGATGATAATGCAACGGGCATGTTTTCCCAATCGTATATTGTATTTCCAAAATTAGCAGACAATTCCCCCATGGCATCGTGATAACGCCCCAAATTGTCAATGTAGGCAGTATGCGTATAAGTGTGTTCTCCTGTGCCTTGCAATGGATACTCCCAGTATTTCATAATTTGAGCCATGGCAGTGGCAACGCAACCAGTGAGAGTCAATTGGCTATAATAGTTACTGTAAGGACACGATTCATTGTAAAGAGGATGCTGATCCCACGTTGTGGTAATTAACGGATAGACTCTCCTGTCTGTTCGAATTGGCAAATTTTTCCCTCGCCGCAAACTTTCCCAATCGGTACGAATTTCACCCGTAGCAGTCACTCTCATTTCGACCGCGATCTGTATTTGCTCAGCATACCCATCAAGCCATTCTTTCAGGTTGGGCGGCAAGTTTTCAGCAGCAAAGTTGTTATCGTAAGAATAGGCCAATATCGGTGTCACACAGTCATCGGCGGCTATGATGACAAATCCTTTGCCGTCTTCGTTGTTGAAGATGTAAAACTCGCTGTAGCCACATTGTGGTGCGACATTCACGAATCGGGCATCGTCCATTTTCTTCTTGAACACTTTGTCGCCTTTCACGCCCATGATGTTGTTTTCTTTCCAGAAGTTTTGGGCGAGTTGTTTGGCTGTGTTTTCGTCAACTGGATTGCCAAGCAAAGGCATGCACAAGGCAATGATAAATGATAGTAATAGATTGCGTCTCATATTTTACTTGTTTGTGTGTATCCAAATAAAAAGCGTGAACCTAACCGTTCCGCTCATTGGAGGTAATTTGGCGTACCCGTACTACAACGTAATAAGTTAAACTCACGCATGCGTGAGCATTACCTATTCTATCTGTAGTACTAAATCGCCAAATCTTTCCAATGATTAGAAATCAGTCAATGCGTTCTATATGTGCTTCTTGTTCTACATATTTTTTCGTTTAGAATTGGTGCAAAGATAGTTTATTTTTAATTATCGCCGCTTATGTAGGTCTGAATTTAAATAAAAGAGGAAGGAGAAATTCATTATGTGAATCTGTTATTTGTACTGCTTTCTTATTTCAATTGCTTCTTCAATCCAATCTTCAAGGTTTTCTTTAATATCATTATACGCATTAAACCAAAATGGATTATAGCATTTTACAATCTCAGACAGTTTTGTGCCATCTTTTGACTTGATTTGTTCAAAAGGGTTGTCCCCTTTATGACTTTTTCCATTGTAGCCATGTTTGCACAATAATGGGTCTTTAATATTATGAATATAAATCCCTAAGAGTCCTTTACGATTATCCCATGCTTTTTTAATCTCATATTTTACCCATTTTCGGTGAGCAGTTTCTTCTCCGACAAGAACAATAACACAAGATCTGTATTTCATATTATCATCAATCCATTTTTCGATTGCAGCATTACCTTTCTTCTTAACATCTTCCCACTCATTTGCCGATACTGGTTCATTACCTTCAATTGCTCCGAATTTGGGCGACGCGCCTAACATCTTTTTTGTAATGAAAACTGTAAAATACTCTTCGTTTTGCCATAATTATTATATACATTTATATTCACTAATACTAGTCCGACAATAAGCAATTCTATTGTAACAAAGAAGTAAAATGGCTAAATTGTCTTAGAGAAAAAATCTTACAGTAACAAATTCCCTTAATCATTCCACCAACTCATATTGTGCCTTCGAGGTTTCTATATCGGCGAAATAAGGACTATTAGCAGCTTCAAACTCACCATAATAAATGTCGTAAGGGTCAATGTCGAATTGCGTGCCCCAATGGATTTCGTAGTCGTTGATCTCAAACTGTTGAAACAGCGTTTTGTCAATGTATTTGTGGATTGAGGGATGCAAACTCTTGGATATAAACCCATAGAAATCGGCCAACCGTTTCTGTCCATCATCGAAGGTGATCAAAACCTTGTAATCACCCGAATACTCCGCGTTTACTATCTTATACATGGTTATTTCACTTTTTTATTGATGGTTTCACATGTGACATCAGCTTTCAAGACAAAGAATTGATACCATTTTTCTGAAATGCGTAATGCATATTCCTCCACAAACTTTTCTGCCAATTTCATTTTGTCGGGCGGCAAAGGGTCTTTGCCACGTTTCTTGCGATGTTTCAATTCCAACAATTCTCCTTGAGAAAACACGATGTCAAATATAGTCTCATATTCTCCAAAAATGGCATGAACGTGCAAAGGCTCATGGTCGTTTGAGTAGAATTTGAAGATGATTCCGAAATATGAATAAATGTTTGGCATAGCTTCGTTAAATTATCCATCGCAAAGATAGAAATAAAAATGATAACTCGCAAACAAAAAATCCCGCCGTTTCCAGCGGGATTCTTTGCAAGCAGTTTAGAAGGTTAATTATGATGTTTTATCATTTCTTCTTGGTGTCTTCCTCAGCGATTTGCTGACGAGAAGGTACCAGCCAGCACACCAACCAACAGGGCGAAGATGAAGCCACGGATGGTGTCGCCGCCGAAGATGAAGATGGCGAGCAACACGACCAAGGTCGAACCCGAGGTGTTGAACGAACGGGTCAAGGTGCTGTTGACAGCGTTGTTCATGTTGTCTTTCCAAGAGGTCTTCGGGTGCAGGTTGACGTTCTCACGGATACGATCGAAGATAACCACCGTAGCGTTGATGGAGTAACCGATGACGGTCAGCACGGCGGCGATGAAGCTCTGGTCGACTTCCATGGTGAAGGGCAGGATGTTGTAGAACAACGAGTACATACCCAACACGATGATGGTGTCTTGCGTCAAGGCCATAATGGAAGACACACCATACTGCCACTTCTTGAATCGGACGGCGATGTAGCAGAACATCAAGGCCAAAGCCACGATGATGGCGATGATGGACTTGCGGGTGACGTCGCTGGCGATGGTGGCACCGACTTTCTGGGTGCTCAGGATGCCCACGGTCTCGTCCTCCGAAGAGAACTGGGTCATGGTCAAGTCGTTGTTGTAGAGGCTCATCAAGTTTTCATAGAGAATGACTTGGATGACGCTGTCGACGGCGGGGCTGTCGTTGTTGATCAAGAACTTGGTCGTGATCTTCACCTGACCATTAGTACCGTAGGTCTTCACTTCAGGCGTTGACCAGCCTTCCACCTCTTGGTCTTCTCTCATCTCGAGTGCCTTGTGGATGGCATCGGCGTTGATGCCGACCTTCGATTCGGCCAAGGCCTCACGCACGTCTTCAACCTTGATGCTCGGGTTGTCGAATTGGACAACATAGTTACGACCACCCTTGAAGTCGATGCCGAGGTTCAAGCGACGGATGCCGAGGGAAGCCAAGCTGATAATCAAGAAGATGCCGCAGATGATGAAGGAGGTCTTGCGGATGCCGATGAAATCATAGTGCTTGTCCTGCAAGAAGTTGCGCGTCAAAGCGGTGCTGAAGCTGATTTCTCTTTCCTTGTCCAGCATGTGTTCGAAGATCAAACGAGAGATGAAGATGGACGTGGCCAAGGAGGTCAAAATACCGATGCAGAGAGTGACGGCGAAGCTGTGGACAGGACCCGTACCCAGAACGATGAGGATGATACCAGTAATTAAGGTGGTGACGTTACCGTCGATGATGGCGGAGTAAGCGTTTCTGTAACCGTCGGCGATGGCGAGCTTAATGCCCTTGCCAGCCTTGATTTCTTCCTTGATACGCTCGAAGATAATCACGTTCGAGTCAACAGCCATACCCAAGGTCAACACGATACCTGCGATGCCAGGCAAGGTCAGCACGGAGCCGAGGCATGCCAGCACACCAAACAGGAAGAACACGTTGACGATAAGGGCGATATCAGCCACGAGACCGGCCTTCTTGTAGAAGAACACCATGTAGACCAGCACGAGGATGAAAGCGAACACCATTGACCACATACCCTTTTGCACGGCTTCCTTACCCAGCGAAGGACCAACCACTTGCTCTTCCAGGATTCTGGCGGGAGCGGGCAGCTTACCGGCCTTCAGGATGTTGGCCAAGTCTTGGGCCTCTTCGATGGTCATGCCGCCGCCACTGATGGACGAACGACCATTCGGGATTTCACCGTTGACGACAGGATAGCTATAGACATAGTCATCGAGGACGATGGCGATTTGCTTGCCGATGTTCTCGCCAGTGAGGCGCTTCCAAGCCTTGGCACCTTCGGGGTTCATCTGGATGGTGACTTCCACTTGGTTGCCTTGGCCGTAGTCCTGACGGGCGTCAGTGATGACTTCACCACCGAGGGCGCAGGTGTTGTCGCGCGACATCTTCAGGGCCACGAGGTCGAGCACTTCAACCGATTCGCCGTCGTTGCCAGTGAGCACTTCGGGTTTCACGGTCCAAGCGAGTTTCAGGTTGCGCGGGAAGAGGCTTCTGGTCTCAGCCAGCATCTGGTTGATGGCGGCGGTGTCTTTCACCTGAGCCATACCGACACGAGCCGTGTTGCTATTCATCACCATGAGCTTGGAGAACAGCGGGTTGTTCTCGGCAAATTGGTCGGGGTTTTCTTCTTCCGTCACTTCTTCTTCGCTGTTTTCGTTGAGCTGACCAAGGAGGTCTTCGTTGGCAGTGCTGTCGGCAGCGGCCATGGCGGAGCTGTCGGCTTCGGCAACGATGGTGCTGTCAGCTTCGACAATCTCAGCGGCAGGCTCGGTTTCGGTCTCTTCGAGGGCGCTCTTGGCCTTGCGGGTCTCAGCCAGTTTGGCGTTGGCGTCCATCAGGTACTGCTGAATCTCTGAGAAGTTGTAGGTCTCCCAGAATTCGAGCTGAGCTGTACCTTGAAGGAGCTTACGAACACGCTTCGGGTCCTTGATACCAGGAAGTTCGACGAGGATGCGACCCGAGTTCTCCATCTTCTGGATGTTGGGCTGTGCCACGCCGAAACGGTCGATACGGGTACCCAGGATTTGGTAGGAACGGTCGACGGCGCCGTCGCACTCGCTCTTCAAGACCTTCAGCACGTCGCTGTTGCTTGAGTTGACGGTGATGCCTTTGTCCTTGAATTCATAAAGGAAAATAGAAGCAAGTCGGGCATCGGGGTTGTTGGCTTTCTGGGCTGCTTCTTCGAAAGCTTGGCCGAACAAGGTGACGAAGTCGCCTTCGCTCTTTTCCTGTCTTTGCGTGGCCAAATCCATGGCTTCCAAGAAAATGGGATCTTGCGAATTGCCCGACAAGGCCTTCACAATGTCTTTCACCGAGACTTCAAGGGTGACGTTCATACCGCCCTTCAAGTCCAGACCCAAGTTGATTTCTCTTTCCTTAGCATCGCGATAGGTGTACTTCTTGAAACCCAAGTTGTACACGTTCACATTGCTCATCGAGTCCAGATAGTAGGTTTCTTTCTCGTCCTTGAGAAGGTTGAACTGGGACTCGTCTCCGTTTGCAAGTTTGGTAGCCTCTGCTTCGGCATACTGCCCTGCCTTCTTTTCCACACGCCTGGTCACCAAGGTGAAGGAAAGCTGGTAGATGAAGATGAGCGCGAAGATAATGGCTATCGTCCTGATTGCTCCTTTGTTTTGCATTGTAGAATTGATTTAATTATTTGACTTTTAATTTATTATATTTCCAATAATAGCCTTTTTACTCAATTACGAGCCTGCAAAAATAGGATTTTTCTTTTGAATACCCAAATAATACTTTTTTTAAGCAATTTTTTCTTTTCAGCTTTGAGATGTATTTTTCTTATTAAGAAATTGATATTCAATTATTTATATTTTAACCACTTGAAGATTTCCTTGTAAGAAAGTTTTTTTCCGTACATCAGGATGCCCGTGCGGTAGATCTTTGCCGCTATCCAAGTCATCCCCACGAAGGTGCCGGCGAGGATGGCCACTGATAGTATGACCTGCCAAATCGGGACACCGAAAGGTATCCTCACCATCATTGAGATGGGTGATGTGAACGGTATCATCGAAAGCCACACTGACAAGGCACCGTCGGGGTTGTTGACGATATAAAACGAACTGATGATGGCGACCATCAACGGTACGGTGACGGGCAATGTAAATTGCTGTGAGTCAGTATTATTATCGACCAACGAGCCGATGGCGGCAAAGATGGTGGCATAGAGCAGGTATCCCAGAATGAAGAATACCAGGAAGCTGATGATGATGGTGCCGAAATCGATGCTTTGTACGATTTGCAGGATGTTCTGCACACTTTCGTTGTTCATGATGTTGTCGGAAGTGATTTCTTGGCTCATCACGGTGCCCGCCGAGAGCATGTCGGGGTGGCTGATGCCGATGTAGGCCGAGAAGCCCACATAGAGCACGCCCGTCAGCAGGATCCATAACAAGAACTGGGTGAGGGCCACCAGCGAAACGCCGATGATTTTGCCCATCATGAGCTGGAAGGGTTTCACCGAGCTGATGATAACCTCGATAATGCGGCTGTTTTTCTCTTCCACCACGCCTTGCATCACCTGTCCACCAAAGCCGAGGATGAAGAAGTAGACCAGCATGGCCAGGACCATGCCAAGGATGAACTGCACCTGCGTGAAGGTTTCCTTCTCGTTGCCTTTCTCGTCCATCCGCATGATTTGCAGGTTGACATCAGTCTTCACCGCGCTGACGATTTCGGGGTCGACGCCTTGTGCCATCAGCTTTTGGTCTTCGATTTCCTTTTCCATCACGTTGCTGATGTAAGTCTCCACCTCCATTGGCACCTGCCGGATGCTATAGACGACGGCGTTCGACGGGATGTTAAGCTGTGTGGGTGGCACATAAAGTGCCATATCGAACACCCCCGTCTTCACCATCTCCTTGACCGAGTCGATGGGCTGGCCGTGCATGGTGACGAAGGTGTGTTGCTCATTGTTGGTGAAACGCTCTTCAAACCAACGGCTCTCGTCGACGACGGCCACGCGCAGGTGGTCGGTGCTTGCGTTGAGGGCGAGCATGATGGGGATGATATAGATGGCCGCCAAGAGGATAGGCCCCAGGAAGGTCAGGATAAGGAAGCTGCGTTTGCGCACGCGCGTCAGATACTCGCGCTTGATGATGAGTCCGATCTTGTTCATGAGGCTTGGTTTTTGGATTGCACTTCTTGGATGAAGATGTCGTTCATGGAGGGCAGCACCTCTTTATAGGAAACCAGTTGCCCAATCTGCATCAGCTGGCTCAAAAGTTCGTTGGGCGACTCGCTGTAGGTGGTCAGTTTCATTTCGTCGGGTTGCTCGGTCGGTTCCACCTTTATATTATTATAGGTGTCGCCCAAGGCATAAATCGGCTGCGGGTTGTCGGTGCGGACGATGATTTCCCTCTTGTTGGTGTCGTGTTGCCGCTTGATGTCGCCGACACGCCCTTGCAGGATGCTACGGCCGTTATTAATTAAGGTGATGCTATCGCACAGCTCCTCGACGGAGGCCATGTTGTGTGTCGAGAGCAGAATGGTGGCGCCTTTGTCCCTCAGTTCAAGGATGGACTCTTTCAAGAGGTTGGCGTTGATGGGGTCGAAGCCGCTGAAAGGCTCATCGAAGATAAGGATGTCAGGTTCATGGATGATGGTGGTGATGAACTGTACCTTCTGTTGCATACCTTTCGAAAGCTCTTCCACCTTCTTGTCCCACCAACCACTGATTTCGAACTTGTCGAACCACACCTTCAGCCGCTTCTGCGCCTCGGTTTTCTTGATGCCTTTGAGTTCGGCCAGGTAGATGGCTTGCTCGCCGACTTTCATCTTTTTGTATAGGCCGCGTTCCTCTGGGAGGTAGCCAATCTGGGTGATGTGCTTCTGGTTCAGTCTTTCGCCGTTGATGATCACTTCGCCCGAGTCGGGGGCGGTGATTTGGTTGAGGATGCGGATGAGGGTGGTCTTGCCGGCGCCATTGGGACCCAAAAGGCCATATATGCAATGCTCGGGAATCTCAATGCACATACGGTCTAAGGCAGTATGGTCGGCGTATTTCTTCGTAACCTCGTTGACGGATGTTTTGGTCATGTTTTAATTGTAAAACGGGCCCTTCGACAGGCTCAGGGACCCTTGCAAGGTCGTTGAGCCTGTCGAAACGCCGGTTTATTTTAGTTAAAGTAGTCTTTAATCTTACTGAAAAAGCTCCTTTCTTCGGCGGTGGGGTTGGGCTTGAAGTTTTCCGACTGGGCGAGTTGCTGTAAAAGTTCCTCTTCCTTCTTGTTGAACTTCTTTGGAATCCACACATTCACGTTGACAAGCATGTCGCCGCTACCGTAGCCGTTGAGAATGGGCAGGCCTTTGCCTCTCAGACGCAGCACCTTGCCGCTCTGTGTGCCAGGGGCAATCTTTACCCTCACCTTGCCATCAACGGTGGGCACTTCGGCCTGGGTTCCCATGATGGCCTCTGGGATGGTGATGAATAGGTTGTAGATCAAGGTGCTTTCATCGCGCTCGAAGTCGACGAGAAGGTCGCCGTTCACGCCGTTGTGCGGACCGGCGTTGCCTTTGCCGCGCACGGTGAGCTGCATGCCTTCGCCCACGCCAGCGGGGATGTCGATTTCGATGATTTCTTCGCCTTTCGCGATGCCTTCGCCGCTGCAATGGGTGCACTTCTTCTTGATGACAGTGCCACGTCCGCCGCAGGTGGGACACACCGAGGCGGTCTGCATCTGCCCAAAGAAACTGTTGACGGTCTGCACCACCTGGCCGCGACCATGACAGGTGGGACAGGTCTCGGTGGAGCCGTCTTCTGAGCCGCTGCCGTGGCAATGTGTGCAAGCCACATACTTGCTGACCTTGATTTTTTTCTTTGTGCCGTGGGCAATCTCTTGCAGGTTGAGCTTCACTTTCACGCGGAGGTTGGAACCACGCTGTTTGACGGTGCCGCCACGACTGCCACCGCCACCGAAACCACTGAAGCTACTGAAGCCGCCGCCTCCGAAGTCGAAGCCGCGACCGAACACGCTGTTCAGGATGTCGTTCAAGTCGAAGTCGCCGAAACCGCCAAAGCCACCGCCACCACTGGCGGAACCGCCATCCATGCCGGCGAAGCCATAGCGGTCGTAACGGGCTTTCTTGTTGGCATCGCTCAACACTGAATAGGCCTCCGAGGCTTCCTTGAAGTTCTCCTCGGCGGTCTTCTTCTCGGCATCGGTGCCGTTCACCCACTTGTCGGGGTGCCATTTCAAGGCAGCCTTACGGTAGGCGCTCTTTATTTCGTCGGGTGTGGAGTTCTTGTTAACTCCTAACACCTCGTAGTAATCTCTTTTCTCTGCCATTGTTTTTGCTTTTTTTCATTGGGTCGGCGTTTCGACAGGCTCAACGACCTTAGCTTTTGCAGGTCCCTGAGCCTGTCGAAGGGCCGTCTTATTAATTACCAACCACGACTCTTGCAAACCGAATCACTTTGCCGTTCAGTTTATAGCCTTTCTGGATGACATCCAATACTTTACCTTTCTTGCTCTCCTCGGGCGCGGGAATCATCGTGAGGGCCTCGTGTTCGTCGGTGTTGAACTCGGCATCCATAGCCTCGATTTCCTCCAATCCTTTTTTCTTCAATGTGTCTTTCAACTTGTTGTAAATCAAGCTAACGCCTTGCATGTCGGCTTCATTGCCGTTCTTTTCCATGTTTTGGAGGGCGCGCTCGAAGTCGTCGAGCACGGGCAGGAGGTCCTTGATGACGTTTTCGGAAGCTGTGACGGTGAGGTCCAACTTTTCCTTGGCGGTGCGCTTGCGGTGGTTGTCGAACTCCGAGAACAGGCGCAAATATTTGTCGTTCAGCTCAGCGTATTTGGCCTTTGCTTCTTCCAAGGCTTTCTCTTGGGCATGACGAATCTTGAATCGTCTTGACTTTTTGTCCGAAACATTGTCAGCGGCTTCTTCCTTTTTCTCGTTGGCGGGTTTCTCGTTGGCGGGTTCTTGTTTGTCTTCCATGTCGGGATTGACGGTGTCTTTCAAGGCATCGTCTTGATTGTTAACGTTTTCGTTTTCTTTCATGATATGTTTGTTTTTACTTTTTTCTCATTTTGCCGCTAAGACAATCAAATCCTTTGCCAAAGCGAAGGTTTTGACAAAATGGCAGATTAGGTTTGGTAGAAGGTTCTGAGGTAGGAGGTTTGACTCCATCACATCTGGGTGTCAGGTCAAAGCCTTTCGATTTGTGCTCCGAGGGCGTTCAACCGCTTATCAATGTATTGGTACCCGCGTTCAATTTGGTCGCTGTTGTCGATGATGCTTGTGCCGTCGGCGGAGAGGGCGGCGATGAGCAGGGCGACGCCAGCGCGGATGTCGGGCGAGGCCATGCGGATGCCGCGCAGGGCATGGCTGTGGTCGAGGCCGATGACGTTGGCACGGTGCGGGTCGCAGAGGATGATTTGCGCGCCCATGTCGATGAGCTTGTCGACGAAGAACAGACGGCTTTCAAACATCTTCTGGTGGATGAGCACGGTGCCTTTGGCTTGGGTGGCCACAACGAGCACAATACTGATGAGGTCGGGGGTGAAGCCGGGCCAAGGCGCGTCGGCGACGGTGAGGATGCTGCCGTCCATGAAAGTCTGCACCTCGTAGTGTTCTTGTGCGGGGATGAAGATGTCGTCGCCATGGTATTCCATTTGTATGCCGAGCTTGCGGAACACGTCGGGGATGATGCCCAATTGGGCAATGCCCGCATTCTTGATAGTGATTTCGCTGCCCGTCATGGCGGCCATGCCGATGAAGCTGCCCACCTCAATCATGTCGGCAAGCAGGGTGTGATCGGTGCCGTGCAAACGGCTGACACCATTGATGGTCAAAAGGTTGGAACCTACGCCCTTGATGTCGGCACCCATGTTGTTGAGCATGGTACAGAGCTGCACAAGATATGGCTCGCAGGCGGCATTAAAAATGGTGGTGGTGCCTTCGGCCATCACTGCGGCCATGACGATGTTGGCCGTACCGGTCACCGAGGCCTCGTCAAGGAGCATGTAGCAGCCTTTCAGTCCGCCTTGTTGCACCTCAACTTGGTAAGAGTTGAAATCAAAGATGGCACCGAGTTTCTGGAGACCGATGACGTGGGTGTCCAATCTGCGACGGCCGATTTTGTCGCCACCTGGCTTGGGCATGTAGGCCTTGCCGAAGCGGGCCAGCATGGGACCTGTCATCATCACGCTGCCGCGTAATTTCGAGGCGGTGCTTTGGTAGTCGGCGCCTTTGAAATATTCGAAGTTGATGCTTTTGGCTTGCAAGGTGATGTCATGCCTTGTAGGTCGCTCGATGTCGACACCCATGCCTTCCAAGAGGGCGATGAGGTTGTTGATGTCGAGGATGTCGGGCAGGTTGTGGATGGTGACTTTCTCGTCGGTGAGCAGGCAGGCACAGAGGATCTGCATGGCTTCATTCTTTGCGCCTTGCGGGAAGATGTCGCCTTGCAGTTTGCAGCCGCCTTTTATTTTCAGGGATGCCATTATTAGTTTAGAGTTTAGGGTTTAGAGTTTAGAGTTTACCTAACTCTTGCATGCGTTTCTTGTAGGCTGGGTTGTTCGGGTTGTTCATGTTGGCCTTTAGGTTCGGCACTTTCTTTTTCTTTTTCTTGCCTTGTTGCTGCTGTTGCTTGGGTTGCGCTTTTACAGGCATGTCGTTGCTCAATTTCGACTCTTCGTTGATGACGAGGCGTCCGCCCGATATGTTCTTGAGGTCGTCGAGAATGACTTGGTCGTTGACGACACTCTTGTTCCATTCCATGTAGTTACGCTTCATCTGGCTGGCGAGAGAGTAGGCAAGGGCCTCGCGTACCTCGTCGTTTTCTTCTTGTGAGGCGGCCTCAATCATCTTGATGAGGTATTGGCCGTAATGGCCATATTTGATGTCATTGTTTTGGTAGCCAATATGTTGTGGCTTTTTTTGCTGCGTGATGGGTCTCGGCGGGGCATACGGCCCGTCCAAATCGAGGTTGTAGCCCGAAATCATGTAGAGGTGGTCCCAGAGTTTATGCTCGTAGTCGCTCGATTCCTTGATTTGTGGGTTCATCTGCACCATCACGCTGATGATGTATTTGGCGGCCTCGGTGCGCTGCTTGCGGTCTTCGATTTCCGGCAGCTTCTTGATCATTTCTTGTATGCAGCGCCCATACTCCGAAATGGCGATGGCTTCTTTTTCAGTATTGTAGGTTAGTCCTGGTTTGTTCATGGTAATTCAATAATTTTGTGCAAAGATAGGGATTTATTCTTTAAGAATCGCCAATTTAGCAAACTTCAGCATGAGCATCTTCACCCCGCCGTGGTCGAAATGCACTGAGGCTTTCTTGTTAGCCCCTGCACCATCGATGCTGAGGATGGTGCCGGCACCGAATTTGGCGTGCATCACCCGCATACCTTCCTGCAAAAGGTCGGGGTTGGAAGGTTCAAGGTTTTGTTGCACAGTGGGTTGACTATAACTCGGCTTTGTAAACGAAGGTGTTTCTTCCAACTTGCGGAAACCGTGCTGTTCCGGCTCGTTAATGGGTTTGCCAAAGCGTCCGCTAAAGGTGCTTCTTCCTCCCATGGAGGTGGTGCCTCTGAATGAGGCCTTTTGCGTCTGCTCGATGAGGTTGGCGTCGATTTCGTCGACGAAGCGCGAACGCTCGCTGAGGGTGAGGTTGCCGTAACGGTAGCGTTGCTCGGCATAACTCAAGGTTAGCTTGGTCATGGCGCGGGTGATGGCCACGTAGAACAGGCGACGTTCCTCCTCCAGTTCCTCTCTCGTGCTGAGGCTGAGGATGCCCGGGAAGAGGTTTTCTTCCATGCCCACAACGTAGACGTAAGGGAACTCCAATCCCTTCGCGCTGTGTATGGTCATCAGGCTGACGTAGTCGTTGTCGCCTTCGTCTTTCTTCATTTCGCTGTCGGTGAGTAGGGCGACGTCTTCCATGAACTGCACCAAGTCGACGCGGGCGGTCTCACCTGTGGTCTCGTCCACCTGGCGGTCGCTGAACTCCATGATGGCGTTGAGTAGTTCCTCCACGTTCTCGACCCTTGAGACACCCTCGGGGCTGTCATCTTCCTTCAGCACCTTGATAAGGCCGATGGTATTGGTGATGTGCTTGGCCAGCTCGAAAGCATTCATCTTTTGTTGCAGCATTTGGAAACTCTTGATCATCACCATGAAGTCCCGGAACTTGTTGACGGTGCCCATATTGAAGTCTTGTGGGAACACATTGTTTTCCATGCACTTCCAGATGCTACTGCGTTGCTCGTTGGCGACGACCATCATGCGTTCGATGCTGGTCTTGCCGATGCCACGGGCAGGGTAGTTGATGATGCGGAGTAGGGCTTGCTCGTCCTCGGGGTTGATGACGACGCGGAAATAGGCCAGCAGGTCCTTGATTTCCTTGCGGTCGTAGAACGAGAGACCGCCATATATTTTATAAGGTATGTTCTGCTTGCGCAGCGCCTCTTCCATCGAACGGCTTTGGGCGTTGGTGCGGTAGAGGATGGCGAAGTCCTTGTTGGCGAGGTGGCGTGTCATCTTGTAGCCGAAGATGCTGTTGGCCACCATGGTGCCTTCCTCGGTGTCGCTGTTGGCGTGGATGAGGCCGATAAGTTCGCCTTTCTCCTTGTCGCTCCACACCTTTTTCTTGATTTGGTCCTTGTTGTGGGCAATGACAGCGTTCGATGCGTTGACGATGTTTTGGGTGGAACGGTAATTTTGTTCCAGTCTAATTAACTTATAATCAGGATAATCGTTCTTGAAGTTGAGGATGTTCTGGATGTTGGCGCCACGGAAGGCATAGATGCTTTGGGCATCGTCGCCCACCACGCAGATGTTCTCAAACAGGGCCGCGATGCGCTTCACGATGAGGTATTGGGCGTAGTTGGTGTCCTGGTACTCGTCGACGAGGATGAACTTAAAGTGGTTTTGGTATTTGTAGAGCACCTCAGGGTTGTCGCGCAGCAGGATATTGGTGAAATACAGGATGTCGTCGAAGTCCATGGCGTTGGCGCGATGCAGGCGGTCGTTGTAGAGCTTGAACAACTGCGCGATGAGCGGCTTGTTGGCCTTGCGGTCGGCCTCTTGGACCTCGGGATTGTTAGCATAGTCTTCAGGAGAGAACAGGCTCGACTTGGCCGACGAGATGCGCGACAGCACCTGCTTCGGTGGATAGACTTTGGTATCTAAGTTCAAGTCCTTCAAAATCTGCGTGATGAGAGCCTTCGAGTCGTCGGTGTCGTAGATGGAGAAATTGGATGTGAAGCCAATCTTCTCCGCCTCGATGCGCAGGATACGGGCAAAGATGGAGTGGAAGGTGCCCATCCACACATTGCGGGCGTCGCTGGCGTTGACGAGTTGCATGATGCGTTCCTTCATCTCGCGTGCGGCCTTGTTGGTGAAGGTGAGGGCCATGATGCTGAAAGGGTCGATGCCCTCTTGTATCATGTAGGCGACGCGGTAGGTGAGGGCGCGGGTTTTGCCCGAGCCGGCACCGGCAATCACCATCACGGGGCCTTCTATAGTGGTAACGGCCTCTCTCTGAGGCTCGTTGAGGTCTTTCAATAGGTCAATCATTGGTTGCTCGTTTGGGTCGCAAAGATAATAAAAATTTGTGGTTTTGAAAAATAATGTATATTTGCAAGATAAAACAAAAAAACATGGACATGAATAACGAAAACGTCGTTGCACCCACCCGCAAGCCGCGTCTTTTCCGCTGGGCCCTTTGGTGGGGACTGGGTATCATAGTGACCAGCCTTGCAGCTTTGGTAGTTTACGCAATCACCAATCCCTCTGCGGTCGAAGGAATGAACGCTCCTCTCATGAAGACTGTATACTCGTTGATCAGTCGGTTTGGCATTTGGCCTGTCATACTTTATATGGGTTTGCTGGGGCCGATTATTGAAGAGGTCAGTTTCCGTTTATGGGGTAACGGCAAGAACTGGACGGCTATCGTTTCTGTCATCCTCATGGCGCTATGGGGCCTTGTTATTGGCTGGTGGTTTTCGCTGATCGCCTTATCCGTTGGCGTTGCGATACTCATGATATTCAAAGAAGACAGGAACAAGCGGCTCTTTGTACTGATGCTGTTTTCGTCAGTTCTCTTCGCCGTGGCACACATGGGCAACTATGACGGAAATTGGTTTGTGGTGTTGTTTGGAGTGATTGAAAAGTTCGGATTCGGTCTTTTGGCCTCCTATCTCGTTGTCAATCACAACATTTTGTGGTCCATGGGCTTGCATGTCATCAATAATAGTGTCGTGACGATCCCTCTCGTGCTGTCGATAGGCCAAGCGGTTACTATCGAGACCCTCTACAACGAGAATTTCACCCTCGAAATTCGCTCAGCGGTGGTCCACGATGACAGTATCGGTGAGGAAAATAGCTTTTTTGCCGATGTCGACACCAATTACTATTTTGGGAATACCGCGAGTTTTGCAGGGCAGGCGATGATTTATGAAGCGATGCAGAATGGCATCGATCCGAATGGCGACTCCATCCGCATTGTGACTGACAGCGACTATCCGAAATGCAGCTTCAACCTGATTTACACAACACAACCGTATGACCATCATGGCCTTATTGTCGCTATGGAGAAAGCTGGGATGATTGAGATAGACACTATTTACAACGAAACCGGCAAGAAAACGGTGCTGGACATCAAGTCCACCTACGACCCGTTTCAGATTTCCAAACGATAACACGTAATCCTATGCCAGAAAAGAAAAAAATAGAAGGGAGCCTGAGCGGCATCGTCGACAAGATGAACGCGGTATATGACGGCCTGATAGGGGAGGGTTTCAACCTCGGCTTGGACCGCCGTGTC
>CADAPW010000110.1 GCA_902789915.1 uncultured Bacteroidia bacterium
GACTCGGGACCTTTGGCGGTGGCTAAGCTGCCCGTGGTGAAGTCGATTTGCGGGTCGACGATGATGAGCATGCGGTTGGGAAGCTGCACTTTTTCGGTGACGGTTTCAGTGGCTTCTTCTTTGACTTCTTCTTTCTGTTTTTTGTTGTTGCAGCCTGCAAAAGCGAGGGCGGCGATGAGCACGATGGCTCCGATGAGATGTCTCTTCATGATGGATTGTTATTTGTTTGGAAATTTGCTGCAAAGGTAGTGAAATTTTTATTTATATAGCCGTTTAATCCAATCCGCACGGCCGATGCGCCGCAAAGCGTTCTTCACCCACTCGCGGTTTTCGGGCTTGTACCAGAAGAAAAAGCGTTGTTGGGCAAGCTTCTCCTCTTTGGTTTTGGCGCAAAAAACGGGTTCCAAGGTGTAAGGGTCGTAGCCTGAGTAGTAGATTTCCGTGGCCAAAGTCATGGGGGTGGGGGTGAAGTCTTGGACTTGCTCCAAATGATAGCCTAACTCCTTGGTCCTCACTGCCAAATCGGCCATGTCTTCAAGGTAACAGTCGGGATGCGAGGAGATGAAGTAGGGAATCAGCTGTTGGTTGAGATGCTCCTTTTCGTTGATTTGGTCGAATTTCTTCTTCAGCTTGACGAACATGTCGAACTTGGGCTTGCGCATGAGCTTCAGCACGGCGTCGCTGGTGTGCTCGGGTGCCACTTTCAACCTTCCACTGACGTGTCGAGTGACCAACTGGCGGAAGTATTCGTCGTAGCCCATGGCCTTGTTTTCCTCGGGTGTGCTGTCGTGCAGGAACAGGTCGTAGCGGATGCCCGACCCGATGGTGGCTTTCTTCACTTTCGGGTTCTTGTCCACCTCTTGATAGATTTCGATGAGCGGATGGTGGTCGGTGTTGAGGTTTTTGCAGACAGAGGGTTGTAGGCATGTCGGGCGGGCGCATTTCTCGCAGAGGCGCTCGTCTTTGCCCTTCATGCGGTACATGTTGGCCGACGGACCGCCCAGGTCGCTGATATAACCCTTAAAGTCTTCCATTTCAGTGACTTTTTCCACTTCGCGCATGATGGACTCCTTGCTCCGTGAGGCGACGAACTTGCCTTGGTGTGCCGAGATGGTGCAGAAGGCGCAGCCGCCAAAGCAGCCGCGATGCAGGTTGACCGAGTGGCGAATCATCTCGTAGGCAGGGATGACGCCGCGCTTGGCGTATTTGGGATGCGGCAATCTTGTGTAGGGCAAATCGAACGAGGCATCAATCTGCTCTGTGGTGAAAGTCGGTAAGGGTGGGTTGATGATCAACCTTTGGTTGCCAACTTCTTGTATCAGTCTTGCCGCGTGTTTCTTGTTCGATTCCTCCTCAATGTGACGGAAGTTGGAGGCATATTTCTTCTTGTCTTTCAGGCAGATTTCATGCGAAACGAGCTCGATGGTCTCGCCTTCAAAATCGGGGAGAGGCTGTTTCTTGTCCTGCAAAAAGAAGGTCTGCTGGATATCGGTCAGTTCGCTGACTTTCTTCCCGTTTTGGATGGCTTTGGCGATTTCCACCATGGTGAGCTCGCCCATGCCATAAACGCCAAGGTCGGCCTTCGAGTCGACCAAAATGCTGGGTTTCAGGCAGTCGTCCCAATAGTCGTAATGCGTCACCCTTCGCAGCGAGGCTTCGATGCCGCCGATGATGACGGGCACATCGGGATAGAGTTGCTTGAGGATGTTGGTGTAGACGATGGTAGCGCGGTCGGGGCGGAAGCCTGCCTCACCGCCAGGGGTGTAGGCATCGTTGCTACGCAGGCGCTTGTTGGCCGTGTAGTGGTTCACCATCGAGTCCATACAACCCGCCGACACGCCGAAATACAGTCTTGGCTTGCCGAATTTCTTGAAGTCGCGCAGGTCGTCGCGCCAGTTGGGCTGAGGGATGAGCGCCACGCGGAAGCCGTTGTGTTCCAACACCCTTCCGATGACCGCCGCACCAAACGCAGGATGGTCGACATACGCATCGCCGGTGACGAATACGATGTCCACCTCGTCCCAACCGCGCAGGTCGGTCTCTTTTTTTGTTATTGGTAGCCAGTCAAGGAGGGTCATCGCTCAAATAGTCTCAAAATCTTCAACTTCTTTTCTCCTACTTCACCTCCGTATGGATGCTCGCGCAAGGGCAGATTGAACCTCGTTTTCCCTTTGAGCACCGTTTGCGGATGGGTGAACTCTCTGAAACCCCATTCGCCGTGGTAGGCACCCATGCCGGAATGGCCTGTGCCATTGAAAGGAACGCCTTTCACCATCATGTGGATGCACACCTCGTTGATGCAACCACCGCCGTATTGCTGGGTCTGCATGACACGGTTGGCCCATTTCATGTCTTTGGTAAATAGATACATAGCCAAAGGATGCTCACGGTCGGCGATGGTTTCCATTAGGGAGTCGACTTCTGCGTCTTTGAATGGAACAACGGGTAGCAAAGGGCAGAAAAGCTCGTGTTGCACGATATGTTCGTTGATGTCCACGGGATAAATCAAGGTAGGAGCATAGCGGCGTAAAACCTTATCCCCTACACCACCAAACACGATGCGGTCGCGATACTCTTCAGCAAGTTTGGCGCATTTATCATAAGCCCCATCCGTGATGAGTTTGGGATAATCTGGATTGTTCACAGGTTGTTCGCCAATCTGATTGATGAAGGCTTGCTTGAGTTCCTGCAAGAAAGGTTCCGCAACCTCTTCCGCCACCGCTATCTGGTTGATATTGATGCAAATTTGTCCGGCATTGCACAATTTGAAGAATGCGATTTTGCGAGCGGCGTCTTTTAGGTCGGCGTCTTTGCGCACCACACACCAGTTGCCCGTCTCGCCACCGAGTTCCAAGGCCACGGGAGTGAGGTTTTTGGCGGCTTCGGCCAACACATGTTTGCCCACGGTGGGCGAGCCAGTGTAGAAAATTTTGTCGAAACGCTGTGCCAAACACATGTCCGCCACATCATGTCCGCCATCAATCAAGGTGACATATTCAGGAGGGAACACCTCGGCAAAGAACTTCTTGAGCACCGCTGTGCTTGCCGCCGACTTGGAACTTGACTTGACGACCACAGTGTTGCCTCCTGCCATGGCGGCAGCCACCACACCGATAGTGAGTAAGATAGGGAAGTTGAATGGGCTGATGACTAACGACACGCCGTATGGCATCTTGTACACCTTGGTGACCATGCTGGGAAAGCACATGAAGCTGCTGAAATGCCGCTCGGGACGCGACCATCGTCTCAAACCGCGAAGCATTTCGTTGATTTCCACGATAATAGGGCCGACATCGCAGAGATAAGCTTCGACTTTGCTTCTTCCCAAGTCTTTGGCCAAGGCATCTTCAAACTCTGTCTCGTGGGCGATGACGGCAGCTTTCAGTTTCTTGAGTTGCTGTAGCCGCCATTTTACGGGGAGTGTGGTACCTGTACGGAAAAACTTCCGTTGTTCCGCTACGATATTGCGAATGTCGTTTTCTGTATAGTTCATAATCGTGTGTTATTCTTTTGGAGTGATGGTATTAAGAACCTGCTCTATATCGTTGTTGCTGAAGGTGAAAGGCGCGGAATAGTTGATGGAATCCTTGACAATCATACGGGTCAGGACTTCATGGTCGCAGGCTTTGACAGGAGAAACAAGTTTGTCCATACCGCATTGTGACATGAGCTGCCTGATGGCCTGAAGGAAAAGGTCGGCGGCCTCGGCATCGCTGGTTTGGTCATCCACAATTTTGCAATAACGTGCCAGCATGGCGTACTTTGCAAGGCATGTGTTTTTCTGGTATTCCAATACGGGCAAGAGCATCAAGGAGATGGCCTGCCCATGAGGGATATGGTATTTGGCGCCGATGCTATGGGCAAAGGCGTGAACATAGCCGGCCAGTTGGGTGTTGATGGCATGGCCGCCGTACATGGCCGCCCTGCACATTCCCAAACGTGCCTCAATGTTTTCTGGATCCTTCATGACGGTAGGAAGGTGTTGCAGAATCAGCTTTACGCCTTCTTCGGAAAGTCTCGCGTCAGATTCGTCTACCTCTACATCGCTCACTGCACCTTCGATGCAGTGGCTGAGAGCATCCATGCCGCAGGCTGCCGTCACCTGTTGGGGCGCGTGGATGGTAAGTTCGCTGTCGAGAATCACATGCGTGACATTGAGGCCTATCAGCACCGTGGAGCTTTTTGTCCCGCGAGAGTTGGTTACCACTGCGCCTACAGTGACTTCTGCGCCTGTGCCAGCCGTGGAGGGCACGGCGATGATTGGCAAAGTTAGGTCGGGAACGGGTAGGAATTTCAATAACAGTGTCTTGATTTTGAGGTGCGGTATCTTCACTCCAGCAGCTACCATCTTGCAGGTGTCCATCACCGACCCGCCACCAAGGGCGACGATACACTCGGCCTGGCTTTCAAGGGCCGCTTTGCGTGCTGCTTCTATGATGGCTATGGTTGGCTCTGAATTGATTTTGTTGAATATGCTGTAGTTAACACCTGCCTCATTCAACGATTGTGTGATGGCTTGCTCGTAGCCGAGTTGGCTCAATGTCTTGTCGGTAACCACCAGCACCTGCTGATATCCGCATTGGCGGCAAATCTCGCCGACCTGTTTCCGCGATGCATGGCCTTCCACCACTTCGGGCTGGGGAATGGGGATGTTATGGATGACTTTCCCTGGCAAGCGGTGAATTTGTTTTCTGATGATATAGGTGTCCATAAATTGGGTTTTCATAGGATGAAGCAAAATTACAATTATTCTTTGAGACCATAGCGATTATTTGAAAAACTTTTCCGACCTTTGCAGCCGCAAAAATCGAAGGCGATAATTTTATTAAGAATTTTAAAATCAATAATTTATGAAAAGCTTTAACGACATAATGAAGGAAGTCGGTCAGGCTCTGGCTAGCAAAAAGTTCTGGGTTGAGCTGTTGATCATGACTTTTGGCATGTTCATGACAGGTGTCTGCGTGTATTATTTTCTCGTCCCCAGCAAGCTGATTGTGGGTTCCATCTCGGGTCTCTCCATCGTGCTGACCAACATTTTCAACGGCATGGGCATCAACATTGGCCTTCCAACGATGATTACCGTCATCAACGCTATCTTGTTGGTTCTTGCCTATATACTCGTTGGCAAAGAATTTGGACTTAAAACGGTCTACTGCGCCTTGATTCTCGGTCCCATGACCAAGTTCTGCGAATGGATTTATCCCTGGCAAAACTTCGCCACTCCCAACGATTACCTTGTGAATATGGGTGTTGCTCCCGACCAAGCCTTTTCCGTGATGGGCAACCCTTGGTTCGACCTGCTGTGCTGCGTGATTATCCTCAGTGCCGCACAAACGCTGATGTTCTCCATCAACGCTTCCACAGGAGGCCTTGACATTTTGGCCAAGATTGTCAACAAGTACTTGCATTTCGACATGGGCAAGTCGGTGAGTGTGGCGGGTGCCATCATCTGCCTCACGGCTTTCGCCATCAACCCCTTCCAGATGGTCGTCATCGGCCTTATCGCCACATGGATTAACGGCATGGTGGTGAATATGTTCACGGCCAACCTCAACCAACGCAAACGCGTTTGCATTGTCTCCAAGGACTACGACCGCATCCGTCGTTTCATCATCGACGATCTGCACCGTGGCTGCACCCTTTATGAAGTCATCGGAGGCTATACCAACGAAAAGTCGATCGAATTGGAGTCGCTGCTTACTAACGACGAGTTCTCGAAGTTGATGGAGTACCTTGGCAAGAACGAAATCAATGCCTTCACCACGGCGGGCAACGTCAGCGAAGTGTACGGCTTGTGGGCCAAAGACCGCCATCGTGCAAGAAAACACGCTGAAAAGCGGTAAAACAGAATATCTGCTTTTTTATGATACCGTGGCTGGAGAAATCCGGTCGCGGTTTTTTTTGTGTTCATTTGGCTAGGAAATAACAACCTAAAACCTTTAGCGTCATGGCGGATGTTCCTCCGCAATGACGTTTAAGGTTTTGACTTGCTCCAACAAACAATTAAACATTTAAACATTCAACAGTTCAACAGAAATATTTATTTTTGTGCCAAATTAACCTTACAAACATGGAGAAGCTTTTAGACAAATTTTTGAGATACGTCTCCGTGGAGACGACCTCCGACGAAAACTCTGAATCACAGCCCAGTACCGCTAAGCAACTCAACCTGTTGAGCATGCTTCGCGACGAACTGCAAGCCATGGGCATTCAGGCCACCCTCGACGAATACGGTTATGTGATGGCCACCATCCCTTCCAATGTCGACCGCGACATTCCCGCCATCGGCTTCATCGCTCATGTGGATACCTCGCCGGACGCTTCGGGTGCCGACATCAAGCCGCAAATCATCCCGAACTATGACGGCAACGACATCGTCTTGAACAAGGAAAAGAACATCGTCCTGCGTGTGTCGGAATTTCCTGAGATGCAGCAATACAATGGCCAGACGATGATTACCACCGACGGCACGACCTTGCTGGGTGCCGACGACAAGGCTGGCGTGGCCGAAATCATGTATGCCGCTCAATATATGATGGAACATCCTGACTTCAAGCACGGCGAAATCAAGATTGGCTTCACGCCTGACGAGGAAATCGGCCGTGGTGTGGTGAAGTTCGACGTGAAGAAATTCGGCGCCAAGTATGCCTACACCATGGACGGTGGCGAAATCGGGGAGCTGGAGTATGAGAACTTCAACGCCGCTGGTGCCAAGATTCACATCCAAGGCAGCAACATACATCCCGGCTACGGCAAGGACAAGATGGTGAACTCCATGCTTATCGCCATGGAACTCAATGGCATGCTTCCTGTGGAGCAGCGTCCGCGCTTCACGCAGGGCTACGAAGGCTTCTTCCACCTGACTGAAATTAATGGCACAGTAGAGGAGACCACGATGAGCTACATCATCCGCGACCACGACCGCGCGAAGTTCGAGGAAAAGAAGGCTTTGATTACCGCTGTGGCCGAGTTCTTGAACAAGAAATACGGCGACGTGGTGAAGCTGGAGCTGAAGCACCAGTATTACAACATGCGTCAGGAGGTGGAGCCGCATTTCTTCATCGTCGAGCGTGCCATCAAAGCCATGGAGATGGCCAACATCAAGCCGAAAGTGCAGCCCATCCGTGGCGGTACCGACGGCGCCAACCTCTCGTTCATGGGCCTGCCTTGCCCCAACATCTTCGCCGGTGGCCACAACTTCCACGGCAAGTTGGAGTATGTGCCTCTCGAAAGCATGATGAAGGCATCCGAAGTCATCCTGAACATCATCACTTTGTTCCAAACAGAAGCGTAATCCAATTCAGTAGGAATGAAAACCAAGCTTTTTAAACGTTTGCTAGGCTATTTTGGCATCAGCCTGGCCACACTTACCATTTTACGTATCATTTTCATTTGTGTCCATCATGAGGCAGGAATGCGATTTTT
>CADAPW010000111.1 GCA_902789915.1 uncultured Bacteroidia bacterium
GACGCCTTCCACTTTCTCGATTTCAGCGGTCACTTGGTCAATGATATTCTTGTCGCGGCCTTCGCTGATATTCGGCACGCATTCGATGAGTTGTTTCATTATTTATGATTTAAAGATTTAATATTCAAAGATTTAAAATTCGACATTGGAATTCCCTACGGGAATGGAGTTAGTTGGTTTTTGTAATTCGCGGCGGCTTCAGACATCATCCCAAAGGTCAAAACCTCAAGCCGCCGCTTTAAGCTATAACAACACCACTCCATTCCCGAAGGGAATCTCAGCCGCTGTTTGCGGCTGCAAAGGTACGGCTTTTTTCTATACGATACGAAAAGAAATCAATCCTGTTGATCTTCCAATTTGAAATTGATGGGAATCAAATAAGAGACCCTTACAGCTTCCCCATTTTGCATTCCAGGCTTCCATTTCGGCATGGATTTTACTACACGCATAGCCTCAGCGTCAAGTTCGCTATTCACGCCACGCAAGTTTCTGACATTAGAGACACTGCCGTCTTTTTCAATAATAAACCCAATAAAAACACGACCTTGAATGCCTTTTTTCTTTGCTTCTTCGGGATAATGAATATTTCTGGAAATGAACCCTAACAATTCCGCCTCACCTCCAGGAAATTCAGGCATTTGCTCAACAATCATATAGACCTCAGGCTCGTCAGACTCATCTATCGCAGGCGGAATATATCCCTCTATTATCTCATCACCCTCATCCAAAGTATCATTCAATCGGTTAGGCTCCACAAAATTTTCATCCTCAATCCCTCCCACAATTTCAAGTAGCTCATACTTTTCGCAAGCAGTTTTCTTTTCTTCAGCTTTCATTGTATCCGGCACCGGCGCCATCACCTCGCCTTCAAGCTGGTAGGCTTCTTCGGGAATGGTGTCGTCAGGGTTGGGCATCTCGGTGGAATCGGCACCGTTCCCACGGCCATTCCAGCGATAACCGCCGCCTTGCCCATCCGTTGCCGTTTCTCCAATTCGCGCTCCAAATAGCGAACCTCTGCCTCACATTTTGGGCAAGTGCCTTTGCAGTCGCCTTGGTAGGTACATTCCTCGATTACCAACTTGATGTCGTTCTCCGCCGCAATCTGCTTGCGGATTTCCTTCAGGATCTTGCAGGTTTGTTTGCCTCTTGCCATAACATGTTATTTCAAAACATAAAATATCATCAATTTGTCACAAATTGCTCATTAATTTGCCTTTCGTTTTTAGTGTGTAATCATCGGAAAATGAAGTTTCTGCACGCATTGGCAAGCGAATGGAATCTTCTCTTCCGACTTCATTTCCCAAATAGCAGGCCTCCATTCCATGAACTTGAACAGTGCCGCAACTTGAGCATCTAATTGCTCATTGACACCTTTTATTATTTCAATGTGCGACAATTTGCCATTGGGTTCTACCGTGAAGGCAACTTCCATATCGCCGTAAGCGTTGCCATCGGCATTCTTGCCCAAGTTTTGGGATATAAACTCAAGCATTGATGATTCTCCATAGGGATAATTTGGAGCATAAAACCCTTTGGTATTTTCTTTTATATAATCCGTAAGAGAGGTAATGTCAGACGACGTGACATCAAAAGGAAATTCTAAATCAAAACCGACGATAGACAAATCCTTCAAATCAGGAAATGAGAACAGATCCACCAATTCTGGTTTTGCGAGTAACTCCATAGGCTCGAAATGGTATAAAGGAGAATATGGCATTTTCCCCATCAATTCCGAATCCGACTGTTTTATCACAGGGACCACATAGCCTTCCAATATAGTCACAGTATTATTGTTCTGTGAAGGGATTGTATCTGGCGCCTGCGCCAAGGCCACTTGGCTTGCGCCCAGCAAGCCAACGGAAAGTCCAGCAACGACTGCAGCCTTGCCCATCCGCTGCCGTTTCTCCAATTCGCGCTCCAGATAGCGCACTTCGGCCTCGCACTTCGGGCAAGTCCCAAGGCAATCGCCTTGGTAGGTGCATTCCTCGATGACCAACTTAATATCGTTCTCCTCCGCAATCTGCTTGCGGATTTCCTTCAGGATTTTGCAAGTTTGTTTGCCTCTTTTCATGTTTGTATTTTTTGGTTTAACGCGGCAAAGATACGATTTATTGTGAACAAATCTTTGTACAAGCCAAGGTCCCTGAGCCTGTCGAAGGGCCGACTAACCAAGTCTCAGCAGGCTTTAGAAAGCATGTCATTCCAGCAGAGGTCGGTGGGAAAGTGGGAATCTATGCTTTCTGAAGCCGTCCATTATAACTTTTTTCTTTTTGAACCGCCGTGCATAGATTCCCTCTCCCGCACCTGCCTACGTTGGAATGACATGCACGGCTGACTAGAAATCGAAGATTCAATGTAGTCATGACATAGGAGGCGCAGCTTTGATATAGAAAACCAAATCGTTCACCTTATTATATAATTGAACTCGTCAATGTTTTTCACCCCCATTGCTGTAAGGTGTTCTTTACTCTTCGACACATCTTCATCCGTATTGAATTCAGGAATATGCGGCACACGCACTATGATGCGATTGGGGTCGCCGTGCTTCAGAAGCCATTCCAAATTGGTCAACACAATCGAATTGTCCTTCCCCGTATAAGCCTTGTAGATTTCAGGATTCATGTCCTTGATGTCAATAATGTAGCCATCCAGAATCGGGTCGATGGTTTGCACATTCTCGAAAGGCACATTGAGGCTGGTCTCTGCCAAGAGCTGCCATTGCGGACCACAAAGCTCCCGAAACTGCTTGATGAACTCCACCTGTTGCAATGGCTCTCCCCCGCCAAAGGTGACGCCGCCATGCGTGGCCAAGAAATACAACTGGTCAATCTTCACCTCCTCGAAGAGCAGCTCCGAGGTGTAGTCGCGGCCTTTGGCTTCATCCCAACAGGTCTTGTTGAGGCAATACACGCAACGCAAAGGGCATCCGCTGAACGCCACCAAGGTGGTGACGCCCTCGCCGTCGGTGGTCAGGCGATGGCGGCTGATGCCGAAAATCCTTGCCGTAGTCATTCCAGATATTCAGGCTTCCCCGATTCGTCGATGAAACGTCTTTCAGGCATCCACAGGTTGAAGACGATACCCACTTGTGCGTTGAGGGCACTGGTGTTCATCGGCTTGAAAAAGCCGAGCAGATTATTGGTGGTCAGGTAAACATTGCAAGTCCCCATCATCCACGAGAAGCCCAACCCGATGTTGTCGTAGCTATTCGGCATCATCGTATAGGTGGCGCACACGTTGACGTTGTTCCAGAACGAGCCGCAATAGGCCAAGGTCATGGCGGGACGGAAGCCGCTGCCCAGGAAACGCCCCTGCACCTGCACGCTGAAGCGGTTGCTGGGATTGACATCGATATTGCCACGCAGCATGACGTTGGTGTTCAGCATGGCGTTGTAGGCCCCAATCTCGTCCACGTCCAACTGGAAGTATCGCTGCAAGGTGTCGAAGAACTGCTCACGGTACCCTTCGCCAGCGATGATGTGTTGCAGTTGGTCAATGTCCAAGCCTTCGTAAAGGAAATCGCCGTTGTCGTAGAACTGGCCCGCATCGCTGATGTTGCCTGTCATGCCAAAATTATTGATTCGCCAATGAATGAAACCCAAGTCGGTGACGGCAGCCACAGCACTGAAATGCTCGTTGAAACGGTATTCGGCGGCCAAGTCAACGGCAAAACCAGGACTCTTGAACAGATCGCCTACATAGAATTGCCCACGGGTGGCAAGATGGCCTGTCTCGTCGACATAAAACACACTCGGAAGCGACGCTCTCATGGCGATGTGTTCCTTCACGCGCAGCGCATAGGAATCGGCATCGGTGATGAGCTGGGCGTTGAAGGCGTCGGTGCCCACATGAGCCGCGCCGAAGAGCAACTTGCCCTTCCATCCCAACGACAGCTTTTCGGTGACGTTGATTTGATAACCCACCGCCAGTTCCTGATAGCCCACCACATTCAGGCTCATATCGACCACGGCGGGATTGCTCTCACCGACAAAGGCACTATTGCCATAGCCCAAGAGCTTAAACAGCCCATCGTTGCACCTTAGGTCAGCCTGCGCCTTCACGCCCCAATTAACGGTGAGGAGGCCGAACTTGGTGCGACGAAACAAGGTGAACAAATCGACATGGGCATTCACACCCAAAAAGTTGTCTTGCTTCAGACTGTTGGCGAACTGCCTCAGGTTGATGGTGGCGGGACGGCCCTGAGCGTTAAATTCAAAGAGGTTGTCGTAACGCAACGAGGTGTTTTGTATGTCCAAGCCGATATTGCCAATGATAATCGACATCACGCTTTCGTAGGGCAAGTCGGTGGCGGGATTGGCGTTCATCTGATAAGGATTGTAGCGCATGAAATCCATGGGCGACACCTCCTGGGCCTGGGCGGTGACGATGCCCGACAGCAGGGCCATAACGAGCACCATTGTTTTTATCCTTCTCATCTTCTTAATCATTAAAATTCAACAGCAGTGTCATATTTCGCCCTGGCTTTCACGAACAGCGTCAGACTTTGGTCGGCATTCAGCTTCACGTTATGGGCATCGGTATCCAGCACATACCGCATGATGATGCGGTCGGAATGCATCACCCTTTCAATCCTTTCCTCAGTGATGTCAAGGCTGAGTGTCGTATGCGTGGGCTGGCCGTCAAACGAAGCCTCTATCAACTTGCCGTCGCCGACAAGGGTATCGGTAATCATATCATGTTCAGAGTCATACATATAGAACCGACCCATCAGGTCAACAGGCAAGGTGGAAGTGAAGGTCAATTCGAGAGTCAACTGTTCAAGCAATTCAGGCAGCTCCACCTCAGCGAGGTCTATGTCGACGGTGTCGAGATACTGCACATCGTTGACGACAAACGAGAAGGGCAACGAAACGTCTACCTTCACGTCGAGGTTGCAGGTGTCGTACACGGTAATCAGGTCTTCCATGCCCGAAGTGTTGACAATAAAGAGCGACGATGCCGAGATGCCGCCGCCATAGGGCGTGATTTCGCCGCTGAGGGACTGGCTGAAGACCTCACCGAAGGCATTCTGTGCCGGCAGCTCCACCACCAAAGGCATGGGGTCGAAGACGGAATAAGGTTCAATGCCCTCTGCCATAACCAGTGCCGTATCGACGATGAGGCGTGCATCCACGCCGAAGGTGTTGCGCTCGCTGACACGGAGCATGACATCTCGCACGTCGAGGGTGCCCGACAGGTTGTGTGGAAACAGGACAAAAGTCGTGTCGATGCGGTTGCGTGAGTCGTAAGGTTCCAGGTATCCCGTCATCTCGCTAAAGGCAAGGTCGCTGCCATCAAGTTTAAAGTCGACATAAAGCTCTGGAGCTGTTGTCGGCACATAAGAGCAATACAACTTAAAGTTGAAGGTCAACGAGTTGGCCGTTTCAGTATGGCAATGCAAACCTTCGAGGTCGAAGCCGAAATGACCTTCCTGCGGATGGAAGTCCATCACGAATTCATTGCCTGCGGCATCCTTAATGTCGGAGCTACTAAGCTTCACACGCCGCAACATGCCGACATTGGAAGTGACGGTGAAATCGAGATGTCCAGACTTCATCTTGGCATCAAATACCTCAATATGATCGGCCTGGAACGCTATAGTCTGCTCAAAGTCCAACACCGTATCCTGATATGACGGTATCTCCACATGAGGGTTTTCCATCGAATAATGTCCCTCGAAGTGCAAGTCCTTGAACCACAGTATCTCTTCGCCGCTCAGCACGCCGAGGTTCTCATAGTAGTAATCGAACGAGAGGCTGCCGTCGTCGGCGCAAGTAATGAGGCTGTCAACTTGAAAACGCTCCATCATATCCATCATCGTGAGCGTTTGGGAGCCGATGGGAAGCAGCACCTCGCCTTGGGCGTTGACGCCATGCACGTTGGTCACGTCGTAATGGCTTTTCTTGCAGGAAGCCATAAGGCAAACGAACAAGCATAAAAATAATGTTATCCTATTGCTTTTCATCATACAAACTTTCCATTAAGAATCATCTTGGCGACTTTGTTGGCGCCGTAATAGTAAGGCATGAACTCCAACTGTGTCATCGGCTGGGTGATGATGAGGTTGGCGAGCTTGCCCTTGGTGATGCTGCCCACCTCGTCGCTCACGCCCATGGCGTATGCCGTGTTGAGCGTGGTGGCATTCAGTGCCTCTTCGGGGGTCAGGCGGTAGCGGATGCAAGCCATCGAGAGGATGAGCTGCATGTTGCCCGAAGGCGAAGTGCCAGGGTTGAAGTCGGAGGCCATGGCAACGGGCAGACCTGAATCTATCATCTTGCGTGCCGGTGAGAGCGGCAAGTTGAGGAAGAAGGCGCAGCCTGGCAATACAGTCGGCATGGTCTCGGTGTCTTTTAGGGCCTCGATTTCGGCGTCGCCCATCTGTTCAAGGTGGTCAACGGAGATGGCACCGTATTTCACGCCCACCTGCACACCGCCCGAGATGGCCATCTCGTTGGCGTGGATCTTCGGCCTCATGCCATATTTGATGCCTGCCATGAGGATGCGCTCGGTGTCGTCGACGGTAAAGAAGCCTTGGTCGCAGAACACATCGATGAAGTCGGCGAGGTCCTCAGCGGCCACCAGCGGGATCATCTCATTGATGACCAAGTCGACATAGTCTTCCTGATGCCCGCGATATTCCATCGGGATGCCGTGTGCGCCGAGGAAGTTCGACTTGATGGTCAAGGGCGAGTTCTCTTTCAGGCGACGGATGACGCGCAACAGCTTCAGCTCACTCTCGGTGGTGAGGCCATAGCCGCTCTTGATTTCGATGGCACCCGTGCCCATGCGCATCACCTCGTCGAGGCGTTGCTGGGCCATGTCGTAGAGCTCGTCCTCCGAAGCCGCCGCCGTCGCCTTGGCCGAGTTGAGGATGCCTCCTCCCCTCTTGGCGATTTCCTCGTAGCTTAGGCCACGGATCTTGTCGACAAACTCCAGCTCGCGTGAGTTGGCGTAGACGAGGTGGGTGTGCGAGTCGCAGAAGGCGGGCATCACAACGCTGCCTTTCACATCGTAAACGCGATGGTTTTCGGCGAGATACTTCTTGCAAGCCTCCGACTCCATCGGACCGTAGTCGGCGATTTTCTTACCTTTAATTAATAGGAAGGCATTCTTGATTCTTCCTGTTTCGGCCATTTCGGCGCCGCGTTTCAGCAGTCGGCCCTGTTCCTCAATGCCGACCAACTCTTTGATATTGACGATGAGCATGATTACAAAAATTTATTTTCGGCAAAATTAAGGAAAAAACTGCCATTAGCACGATTTTTGTTATTTTTGGCAGCTGAAAATCTGAAACACATGAAAAAATCCATCTTATTCGCCATGATTCTGTTGGTGGCAGGTCTCACCGCCACTGCGCAAGAGAACAAGACCGAGTCGAAAGTCAAGCACCTGACATACAACGAGTTCAAGAAGCTGGTTTGGGATTTTGAGGAAAACCCGAACACCTTTGTCTATAAAGGCAAACTGCCCGCCGTCATCGACTTCTACGCTGATTGGTGCGGTCCCTGCCGTCGTGTGGCACCCATCATGGAAAGGATGGCCGAGGATTATGAAGGGAAGTTGCTCGTCTACAAAATCAACGTGGACCAAGAGAAAAAGCTCGCCGCTGTTTTCCAGGTGAGAAGCATCCCCATGGTGCTGTTCATCCCAACGGAGGGGTTGCCTTACAAACAAGTCGGTGCCATGCAGGAACAAGGCTACAGGGATGTCGTCGAAGAACAGCTGCTCAAATGACACTCTTCACCACAGCCTACTTCCCAAGCATCAGTTATATGGCTCGTTTTCTCACTGAGGACGAGCCTTTTGTTGAGATTTGGGAGACCTACCACAAGCAGACCTACCGCAACCGCTGCCGCGTGATGACGGCCAACGGCGTGGAGAGTCTCAGCGTGCCTGTGGTAAAGGTGAACGGCAACCACACCATGACCAAGGACATGACCATCAGCACCATCGAGCCGTGGCAGCATATCCACAGCCGCTGCTTGGAATCGGCCTACAAGGCAGCGCCTTATTTTGATCATTACTACGACTATCTACGCCCTATCTTTGAAGGCCATTTCGAGCGTCTCATCGACTTGAATGATGCGGCTTTGCAGGCGGTATTAAAGATGCTGAAAGTCAAGAAGGAAATCGTTACACTACAGATTACGTCCGCGAGGCGGAGAACGACCTACGCGAAGCTTTCAGCCCCAAAAAGGCTTTTGAAAACAACTCATTCCCAGAGTATTACCAAGTTTTCGGCACCAAGTTCCCTTTTGCACCTGATTTGAGTGTGTTGGATTTGATTTTCAATGAGGGACCGAAGGCGGTGGAATATTTGAGGATGGTTTAATTAGATTCCCTTCGGGAATGGAGTTAGCGTTTAAGTAATATTGCGGCGGCTTGTGTCGTTTACTGCTGGTTGGCGTTACTTGCCGCCGCTTTAATACATACATCCGATTTTCCATTCCCGAAGGGAATCTCCCCACGTTATTGACTCGTGACTCCGTCGAATGCAGAGCATTTGCGAGGAGGAACGACGAAGCAAATCGAAGATTCAACGGAGTTAATCCAGAAAACAATTATAACAAGAACTTTGCGACGAGCTCCCTAAGATACTCATCAGACAGATTGGCCGTTCCTTTGCGACTAATCTCGTCATGGTCGGCGGTCTTATTGCGAATAACATACTTGCGCTCTTTTCCATCGATGGTGGCAAGAAGATGATAATTGCCTTTGAATTGTTGCTCAATGCGGGCGTTTTCAATCCTGTGTCCATTGACCTCAAAACAGATGCTTTCAGGCTTTGAATTGGAAAGCCCCCAAGACGCAAGGTTTCCGTTAAGCGTGTTCTCAACTGCCGAAATCCACTGCTCTTTCACACCATTTTGCTCGGCAAGCGCACGAAACTCCAAAACGGCTTTTACGACCTCGCCGATGATGCTTTCCGCCTTTCGGATACCGTTTTCGGCGGCCAATGCCTTCACATCTTCAAGGGTAATGTTGTCATATTTGCCCCGAATCATTAGGCAATGTCGTGTTTCGGGAAGGAAGCCCCCCGTATTGAAGATATAAGTCAAGTCGTAGGCAGGCGAAAGGCTCCAACGGCCTTGCTCGTCCATGAGGAAAGAGAAGTTCTTGTTGTGGTCATCAGTGTTGTTAGCCAAGATATTGAAAACCATACGACGGAAAACCTCTTCACTGTCGCGTTCAGAGAGCCGCATTTTCCTACAAACCCATAGAAGACGTTCGTAGCTATCCGCTTCGGGATAGAGTGCCGCCAGAGTCTGCATGTGGAGTTTTTTCTCCCCTTCCCTGTCGAAACGTTTTGTCACAAAATGCTTGTCGCCTTCAACATCCATCAGCCAACATGGCATCATCCGAATTCCAGCCTTTTTTGCCATCTCATAGTAGCTCATTTCGAGTTCCGCCGTTGAGCGTTCCTTGATGCCAAGTTTTAGGATACAATACTCATATCCACTCAAGCCTCCTATTTGACCGCTTCGGATGGCACCTGTCTCACTGTTGATGGCGATGATGGCCTTAGGCTGCCTTCCGCCTGCGGAGGTACCGACCGCCATCAAGGCTTGCATTGTGAGCGACTGATCAGGGGCAATATGGGCGTTCTCACGCTGCGTATAGATTTGCTCGGCCAAGTCAATCAAGGCCTTCAACTCGAGGTCTTCCGAGAAATTAAAGTCGTACGTTTCGGGGAAAAACTCCAGTGCCCCCATGGCACGTTTCCCGATGAAAGCGAGTTTGTCCAAAGAGGTGATTTCTCCAGGTTTGATGCCTTGCTGCAATCGCCATTGCTCAAATAGGGCATTGCCCCAAGCGTCGGGCAGCGAGTCGGCCAAAAATGGCGGCAGTTTCTGATATATCTTCTCCGACGCGCCGAATATCGGGCGAAGGTTTTGAGGCAGTTTGATGGAGGCATCCAAAGGCGAGATGTCAAGTCCAGTCTCAATCCATTCGCGGTTGTACTCGAAATAAGGCAGATGGCGGCGTGGGTCGATGCACAATCTTCCAACCTCTCGCCCCCACAGCATCACTCTCAACATTTTTGTCGTCATGGCGTATCGGTTTTAGAATTTTGTTTTGGAGAAGCATGCCTAACACGTTGTGCCTTCTTCCCGTTTTCTTTCATCAGATAAGGCGATTCAGGCAGCTCCGGCATCAAGTCGTCAAGGCCGTTGATACAGCCGATGGCTTTCATGAGCAAGAGAAAAGTGCTGAGCGACAGGTTCGACACCAATCCGTTCTCAAACTTATGGATGGTGTTCACCGTAATCCCTGCTTGCTCCGCCACATCCTTCTGTGTCATGCGGGAGCGCATACGGTAGTCCTTGAAACGAGCACCCAATAGTTGCACCAACTCGGGTATTGAGTATTCGTAATAATCCGCCATAATACATCAATTTAAATCATCATATCTGTTATCTTAAGCCGATATTTTGACCTTAACTTAACAAATAATTGTATTTATTTAACGGAGCAAAAATACGGATTATTTTTGAAAGACAACCTATTTTTGCGTTTTTTTCACACCATTATCGTTAGATTCCCTTCGGGAATGGCGAGGACCCGTTGTGTGTTCCCTGCGGCGGCAAGATATGCCAACAATCCTTCAGTGACCAAAGCCGCCGCATTATAACTTAAACACCACCTCCATTCCCGCAGGGAATCTCATCACTTCTCCGGATAAGCAATCCTAACGTGATATATACTCATCAGCTTTTTCTTCAAGACTTTGCGGCAGGTCTCGATGTCGCGGAGGGTGAGGTCTGTGTTGAGGAACTGCCCTGCCTCCATCTGCTTGTTGATAATGCCATCCACCATGTCGCTGATTTTCTTCTCGTCAGGATCCTTGATGCTGTGCGAGGCGGCTTCGATGCTGTCGGCCATCATCAAGACGGCGGTCTCGCGCGAGAACGGTGCCGGACCGTGGTAGGTGAAGGGCGTCGGGTCGATTTCCTCGTCGGGATGCGCCTTCTGCTCGTTGATGTAGAAATAGTCGGTGCGGCGCGTGCCGTGGTGGGTGCGGATGAAGTCGATGATGCGCTCGGGCACATGCGCCTTGTGCGCCATTTCGATGCCGTCGGTCACGTGCGAGATGATGATTTCCGCACTCTCGTAGTTCGAAAGGTCGTTGTGCGGACTATAGGCACCATGCTGGTTCTCGGTGAAATACATCGGGTTTTGCATCTTTCCGATGTCGTGGTACAAAGCCCCCGTGCGGGCCAAGAGTGTGTCGCCACCGATTTCGAAGAGCACTTCCTCGCAGAGGTTGGCCACCTGGATGGAATGTTGGAAGGTGCCGGGTGCCGTGGCTGCCAGTTGGCGCAACAAAGGCGTGTTGGTGTTGCTCAGCTCCATCAGCGAGAGCGACGTGGTGACGCCGAAAATACGCTCCAGCATCAGGATGAGCGGCTGGGCCAACAAGGTGAACAAGGCATTAAGCAGCAGCAAGAGCATATCATACCAATCCACTTCGCTGGTCGACAGGAAGGTGAAAGCGACATACACCAGCAAATAACCGACAAACACGAACAACGCCGCCTGGATGAAACGGTGGTGCGCCCTCGTGTTCGACATGCTGAACACCGTCAGCACCGTGGCCACCAGCTGCATGAAGATGAACAAGAACGGATTGGGCACCACCAACGATATCAACATCACGGCAAAGACCTGGACGGAGAACGCCAACCGCAGGTTGAAGAACGAACCCACCATGATGGCAAGCAAGCACACGGGCATCATGTAAATCAGGCTGGGGGCTACCCTCACCAAAATATACGATGGGATGATAATCAGCAGCATAAGGGTCAGCAGCAGCACGATGTTCCTCAACTCAGTGAAGACCTTCTTGTGCAACTTATTGCCATACAAACCCATCAGCGCAAATACCAAAGTAACGAGGAAAATCTGGCTCAACAAGACGCGCAGCGTGTCATCGCTCGACATCGACTTTGAAGCATATTCCCGTTGGAGTGAATTAAGGACATCGAAGGTGTGCGCATCGATGATTTCGCCTTCCGAGACGATGATTTCGTCCTTCTGCACCATGCCGTAGGTCAGCGACACTGCCGACACCGCCTTGTCGACCTCCTGGTTGGTGAGGTCGGCATCGTAGAATACATTCTGCCGCAATGCGCCATTCAGCAACTCCGACAGCATCTTTTTGTCGAAATGCTCATCCAAGTGTCCCAACATCGTTGTCACGGCCTCGGTGGCTTCGTTCATGGTATAGAAATCGCCATAGCGGGTGGTACGCATCACCTTGTTGCGGACGACGTTCACCTCGTCTTCGGGAGCCAAATTGCTGGTGGCGTTGTCGTAGGCCACAATGCCACGGTTCTCAATGGAATCATACACGTTGAACAAGGCATTGAGGGCTTCTTCCTTGTCGGGGACATCATTGTAGCTGGTCTCAAAGGCATTGAACAAGGCATTTCTGGCTGTCGCCATCTCGTCGTCATTGAACCTGAAAATCGGCTTCACCTTAGCCGAGGCAGCAGCGGTTTCGGCAGTCAGCGTCTCGAAGTCCTTGTAAATCGGGAAGTCGAAAGGTGCATAAAGGGTCTCGTGCTGCCAGGGCTTCGAGAGTTGGTACTCATACTTGAACTTGCCCGTGCGAGGCATCAGCCAACTCACCAGCGCGATGGCTACCAGAAAGGCCACCACCTTGGCAATGTCGTAATAGCTGTGTCTTATCCTATTGAAAATTCTCTCTAGTATATTCATAAACAATCAATTAACGAATAACAACTCGCAATAAACCGAGTGCTAAATTAAGAAAAACAACAATCACTTGAAAAAAAACGGCGAAAAAAGGCGTTTTGAAGCAAATTGTTGCCTAATTTAGCGGTCATAAAAAAGACACTAAAATGACCTACGGCATCTGCAAACTTTCCGCCATCGCCTTGCGCAAGGAGCCACGACATGGCTCGGAGATGGTCAACCAACTGCTTTACAACGAGACATATACGGTTTTGGATAGAACCCATGAATGGGTACTTGTCCAAACCGACTTCGACCCCTATCAAGGCTGGATTCAAGCGAAGCAATTCGCGGAAATCGTCGAGGAAGATTACAAGGCCCTGAAAGCAAAAAAGATTTACCTCACCAACAAGCCTATCGTCGAATACCAAGGACAGTTGTTGAGCATGTGTACGCCGCTTTACGAACCGCATCCCGACGCGATAGAGATGTCTTCTGATTTCAATCCCGGGTCAATGGTGAACTATGCCAAAATGCTGCTTGGTGCGCCATATCTTTGGGGCGGTCGCACGGTGATGGGCATCGACTGCTCCGGGCTGGTGCAGATATGTGCCCGACTTGCGGGATGGGCGTTGCCTCGTGACGCCTCGCAGCAGATTCGAGAAGGCGAGTTGGTGTATTTCCTACAAGAGACACAGCCTGGCGACTTGGCTTTCTTTGGCGAGGAAGACGGTCACATCACCCATGTGGGCATCGTCATGGGCAACGAGCAAATCATCCACTGCTCAGGCCAGGTCCGCATCGACTATCTGGACCAGACGGGCATCTTTAATAAAGAGAAGAACGAGCACACGCACCTTTTACAGGCGGTGAAGAGACTTTAATTCTTCTAATCCGCATCGTTAATCATGTGAACATCGCGCTGCGGGAACGGAATCTTGATGCCAGCGGCGTTTAGGGCGTTGTACATGACTTCCGGGGCACGGTCTGCGTAGGCGACACGCTCTGCAGCCAGGACATATTGCTTCACGATGATATCAACACCGCTGTCGCCAAACGCTCCAAACACCACATAGATACCTCTCCTCGGCTCCACGATTTCGCGTCCGTAGGCGTCTTTGGTGCGCATCACCTGCATGGCTTCGACAAGGACGTCGCGCGCACGCTGCAAATCGGTGCCGTAGGCCACGCTCACATGCAACTTGAGGCACTCGTAGGAGTCACTCTTGGTGAGGTTGGTGAAGCTCTTGGCGAACAGTGCAGCGTTGAGGAAGGAGACGGTGACACCATCGATGGTCTCTACTTGGGTGCTTTGGTAATTGATGTCGGTGACCGCACCGCGCACACCATCGCACTCAATCCAGTCGCCTACCCTCAAGCGTCCGCCCATGAGCTGGATGCCATAAACAAAGTTGTTGATGATGTCCTTGAGCGCAATACCGATACCAGCCGACAAACCGCCTGCGATAAGTCCCAACGAACTGGTGGGGACGTTTAAGGTACAGACGAAGATGTAAATGTAAATAAACCAAACAAATACAGTAATGAGGCTGTTACCCAAAGAAAGGTTGATTTCATTTTTGCGGATGGCTTTCCGGTTGTACTTGCGGAGGAAACGATTGTATTGGATCTGCTGCCAGATGGTATGGATGGCCTTGTTCAGGTAACGGAACACGTAGAACAGTCCCACAAGGAACAAAAGGGCATACAAAGACACCGTAAATCCGTCCTCTCCGTGTTGGATGTAAGGCTCCATGAAAATCTGGCGATACAAATCGTTGAACTCAAAGATGTTCAATGCCCATCGGATGCACAACGGGAAAGAGACAAGCA
>CADAPW010000112.1 GCA_902789915.1 uncultured Bacteroidia bacterium
ATTCGTCTTCCTCCAGGAGGATATATGTAGAAAGCAATACCATTGGTTTCATTTGCCTTCCGTCGCTATCTGCTCGCTTACACTTCGCCTACGGATCGGCTACACTTTGCGATTGAGGGTTGCTTCGGCTTGAGTCATCGCCAATAGAAACAACTGAGATGCTGTGACTGAGACTGGAGGCGGTATATTGCCCAATTGAGAGAAACGGCTTGACACCAGCCGAAAATCATTTTTCATTTCCTCGAAAATACGTAGAGCGCAATTTCATGGTTGTAGTTTTGCAACGTTAAACGAAAAACAAAAGCCAAACTGTCAGCATTTCTTCCCCACAAACCTTACCACCAATCCCAACACGACATAGGCCGTCAAAAACGCTATCCAATTAGGCAGACCGAGTGCCGTGGGGACGACGCCCATGAGCAAGGCCACTGCCCCGACGGTCAAGGCGTAAGGCATCTGGGTGCTGACATGCTGCATGTGGTTGCAACCCGAGGCCAAGGAACTCATGATGGTGGTGTCGGAAATTGGAGAGCAGTGGTCGCCCATCACCGCACCCGCCATGACCGAAGCCACTACATTGTAGAACAAGGGCATAGCCGACTCAACACTTAAGCCATGCTCTTGGCACAACAGCCAAGATGCTGGTAGAATCATGGGGTAAAGGATGGCCATGGTGCCCCATGAGGTGCCCGTCGAGAAACCGATTATGCCAGCCAAGACGAAAGTCAGAATAGGGACCAGCACTGGCGACAGCGACCACTGCAACAGCAGCTGCGACACAAACTCCGCCGTGTGCATATCCTTGGTAACCAAAGCGATGGACCAGGCCATCGACAGTATTAAAACGGCATTGAGCATCGACTTGAAGCCTACCACCATTTCCTCCATCACCTTTCCAAGCTTGAGGTTGCCACGCAGCAGCGTCATCACAATGGCCACCAATAGCGAAAGCAGCGAAGCCCACAGCAAGGCCTTATAGGAATTGGCCTCCCCGATGGTCATTGAGAGTTTAGAGAAGAAACCGGCATGAGCTTCCGACCAAACCTTTGCATCGTAACCCGTGAAAAACAAGCCTGTAATGGTGCCGATAATCAGCACGGCCAAAGGAACCAAAGCATCGATGATATGCGTGGATTGGGGTATGGTGTCCTCTTCCGTTGTGACAGCCTCCGCCATCCTCGCCTTGCGTTCCGCTTTCAGCATGGGGCCGAAGTCACGGCCTGAGAGGATAATCATCAACACAAAACCAAGGGTCAGGAAGGGATAAAAACTATAGCCTAAGGAATGGAAAAACACAGAATAGGCCGAGGTGTCAAGTCCTATGGCGTTGATGCCGTCTTGGATATAGCTCAGCTCGGCGCCAATCCATGTGGTGACGAAAGCCACAGCCACGACAGGTGCCGAAGTGGAATCGACGATATAGGCCAACTTCTCGCGCGACACCTTCAGCCTGTCAGTAATAGGGCGCATTGTGTTGCCCACGACCAAGGTGTTGGAATAGTCATCAAAGAAAACGCAGAGGTCCATTATAAAAGTCATCAGCTGTCCTGTACGAGGGCTTTTAGCCCTGCGTGACAATCGATTGACCACGCTTTGCATGCCACCATTCACGGTGATAATACGCACCATGCCACCGATGAACAGCGTGAAGAGAATAATCAGGACATGGTCGGAGTCGAACAAAGCCCCATAAACGTAGGTGTCGACCACGCGCAACACACCACCGCCTAACGCCGCCGCCGGACTTTGCCCCGCATACAACGCCATGAGAAAGGTGCCCGTGAGGATGCCTATAAACAGCGATGACAGCACCTCCTTTATTAATAAGGCCATGGCGATGGCGACCAAAGGCGGCAACACCGACATCCACAAAGGCATCGGGCCTTCGACAGGACCCAAGACATAAAGCAAAACAAAGGCCACAACAAAAACGATGGCAACACTCAACCAAACGATTTTCTTTTTCATCGGAGGAAATTTAGGTCAAATATACGGATTTAGGAGAAGATTGGGAAATTTTGATTAAAAAACTTATATCACTCGCTCTGTAACTACCCGCCACTCACCAGGCTGCAAGTCACCAAGCGAGAGATTACCAATTTTGACACGGATAAGGCGCAAGGTAGGAAAACCCACGACGGCGGTCATGTGGCGCACCTGTCGGTTTTTGCCTTCGATGAGGGTGAGTTGTATCCAACTTGTCGGGATGTTGGCACGATAACGAATGGGCGGCACACGCTCCCAAAGACATTGCGGCGACTCAAGGATTTCCGCTTGACAAGGCTTGGTGCTGTAGCCTTTGATAATGACACCTTTTTTCAACTGGTTGACAGCCTCCTGGGTGACTTGCCCGTCGACTTGCGCCCAATAGGTGCGCGGATGCTCGAATTTCGGGTCAAGCAGTTTTTTGATGAGCCTTCCCTCATCGGTGAGAAGCAAAGCACCCTCGCTGTCGTGGTCGAGGCGACCGGCGGCATACACCCCTGTGGGGAACCCGAATTCGTCGAGTGCCCGATGCCCCGCTTCGGGAGTAAATTGGCTGAGTACACCGTAAGGTTTATTGAAAAGAATGACCATAATTGCATTAACCTTTGCAAAAATACGCTTTTCTCAGGCAATGACATCGGTTTTTGAAGGAAAAAAGGCACTTCGATTGAGAAAAGCTGTATCTTTGCAAGTTGAAACTATGCGTAAAGTAGTTACCAATAAGGATCTTAAGCAAGCTCTCGGTTTGAAAGGCTTCTTCGGCACCTGTGTGGCGGGGTTGGCATACGGTGCCCTCGGTCTCGGCACAATCAACCGTTTGTTCGACGGTGCCGCCGATTACCAAGGCCGTGAGTTTGCCGACCACCTGCTTGAGAACATGAACATTACCATCGATGTCAGCCCCGAACAGTTGGAGAGCATCCCTAAGGAGGGCGGTTTCATCGTGGTCAGCAACCATCCTTTTGGTGGCATCGAAGGCGTGATGCTGCTGAGTGTCATCGCCAAGGTTAGGCCCGACTTCAAAATCATGGCCAATTTCATCCTTTCGCATATTCCCAACCTTAAGGAGTGTTTCTTCGCTGTCAACCCATTCGAGAAAAACCCCGAGTGGAAGAGCAGCGTGGGCGGCATCAAAGGTGCCATCCAGCACATTGAGGCGGGCAACGGCTTGGGCATCTTCCCCGCTGGCGAGGTGTCGCGCTACCACGGTCACGACTATCCCGAGGATTTGCCTTGGAGCACTTCCATCGCCCGCATGATCAAAAATGCCGAAGTGCCCGTGATTCCCGTGTTTTGGAATGGCCGCAACTCGAAACTGTTCTATACCGTTGATAAGATTCATCCCATGCTTGGCACAGCACGCCTGACCAGGGAATTAATCAACAAGCACGACACCTGTTTCAACTTGCAAATTGGCAAGCCCATCCCGCCTGCCGAGATTGCGCTTTATGAGAATCCCAAAGAGCTGGCGGCCTATCTGCGCAGCCGCTCCTACGCCCTCGAAGCCAACATCCCAGCCAAAGCTGTGGAGAAAAAGGAAACAAAGATGGCCGAAATCGGCGCTCCGACGGATTTATCGCTCATGCTGAATGAGTTGGAGGCCATCCGTGAAAAAGCCTTCGTTTATTCTGCTTCCGGATACGACTGCTATCTGGCAGACTATGGGGATATTCCCAACCTCATGCATGAGATTGCCCGCCTGCGTGAAGAGACTTTCCGTGCCATCGGCGAAGGCACAGGAAAGAGCCTCGACCAAGATGAATTCGACCCGCACTTCAAGCAACTAATCCTTTGGGACAAGGTGAAACAAAGGATTGCCGGCTGTTACCGTCTCGGTATTGGCAGCGAGATCATCCCGAAATATGGCATCAAAGGCTTCTATGTCAGCACTTTGGTAAACATTGACGAGTCGTTCTCCGACAAGTTGAGCCATACGATAGAGTTGGGACGTTCTTTTGTCGCCCTCGATTACCAAAAGGAGGTGCTACCGCTGGTTTTGCTGCTGAGAGGCTTATCGGACGTGGTGGTGCGTTATCCCGAAATCAGCCATTTCATCGGTCCCGTGAGCATCAGCTCGTGGTATCCCAAGTTCTACATGAGTCTGATAGTACGTTTCGTGACGGAAAACCATGCCGTCGAAGACGGGCTGAAAAGCATGGCGATGCCCAAGACACCTTTTGAGCCAGACTTCCTCAAGGTGGATGCCGACACACTGCTGCAAAACAACATGAATGGTGGCGTGGACAAGTTCGACAAGTTCCTGTTCCGTCTCAGCAACGGCGACTATCGTCTGCCCACCTTGTTCAAGAAATACCTGAAACTGAACGCCAAGTTCCTCTGTTTCAATGTCGACCCCGACTTCAATGACACCTTGGACTGCCTTTTGTTCCTCACTTTCACCGACTTCCCCGAGGACGAGGTGATGCCGCTCTTCCGTGATTGTAGCGACGAAGAGAAGGAAATTGTCAGGAAACGTTTTGGTTACATTTAAGATTATTCTTCCGTTTCTTCCTCGATGGTCTGCGCAAAAAAAGTAAAGTTCACTTTGCCGTAATGACGCTGCTCCATGAAGTGGGGATGCTCTTCAAAATTTTGGAATTTGTCGTGCTCCAAAACAAACATACCTCCTTCGCGAAGCAGGTTGTTATCGAAAATAAGTTGCACCAAGATGTCGTAATGCTCGCAGTCGTAAGGTGGGTCAGCAAAGATGAGGTCGTATTGCATCTTGTGGTTGCCCAGAAAACGGTACACATCGGAACGAACGACGAGCAACTCCTTCATGTCAAGCTTATTGGCGGTCTCGCGGATAAATTTCACGCAACCGAAATCTTGGTCGACAGCAACGACCTTGGGACAGCCTCTCGACACCAGCTCGTATGAGATATTACCCGTGCCGGCAAACAAATCCAAAGCCTCGGTCTCTTCAAAATCGAAATGGTTCTCGATGATGTTGAATAGGCTCTCCTTGGCCATGTCGGTGGTGGGGCGTACGGGCAGGTTGTTCGGTGCCACGATTTGCCGTCTTTGGTATCTTCCCCTGATAATTCTCATTTTAATGCTTGATAATGAATTTGATAATATTGGAACGGTACCTCATCCAGTGCCTTGCTGACCTTCAGCACATGCGGGTCGGCAACGAAACGGATGTCCTTGACATAGCGTCCGCATAGATCGACAATCTCAGAAGCGGGACGAATAAGCCCCGAAAAAGTGACGGGGATGTCGTGGCCCGAAAAGCCATTTTGTTCCATTGCAAACATCAAGAAATAGGCAAAATCTTCCTTTGTATTGAACTTAAAGTTGTTGAAGAAGAACAATTTGCCTTCCTTTTTAATCACCATGTCAAAGTCACGGTTACGGACATGGACAAATACGCCCGTTTCGGTGTCGCTTTCCAACGCACTGTTGATAAAGACCGTGCTCGAATGGGCAAACTTGACATCCTTCCATTTGGCCAGCATCCTGTCCTGCAACGCCTTGGATTGTGCAAAGACATTGATAGAAGGCTCTGCCACCAAAGGCTCAGAGGCAATGGCATAATCCTCGGGAACTTGGAAGGTGAAATCAAGGTATTTGGCTTGGTCGGCTTCGTTGAACAAAGGCTTAGGGACGAGGGTGCAGATGCGGTTGTCAACGAGGCCTTTCACCGACTGGAACGCTTTATTTTTCAGCCCTTTAGACTCCAAGGCACGTTCCAAGGTACGGAAGAGGTCGTCGCTGTCGGCCAGCAGTGTGGATTGGAAACATTCCAATGCGACGAGCGTATGCGTTTCCGTGTCGAGAAGGGCATAAGAAAGACCACCCAATGCGTATTGGATGGTCATTCTGTACTGCGATGACTTCTCGGCATCAAACTCCTCGCCAAATTGGGAGATATAAGGATTCAACGATGCCGTCATTCATCCTATAGGTTTAGAGTTTCTCCCAGTTGCCGTCGGTGGAGGCTTCCTCCATCGAACCGACTTTCAGGCCAGCGTAACGGTTGATGCTTTCCTTTTCGGCCTTAGCATTGTCGCGGCGCTGGTTCCATTCCTTCTCGTTGAAAGCGGCACCCGGAGTGGCCAGGTAGACTTCGTAAGGCGTGCGAGCCTCGAAGACAGGAATTTCGATACCATTACGGCTGATGGTACCCGCTTCAAGTTCAAACTGCTCATGGTTGGGTCCAAAGGGCACATACTTGATGTCGTTGATGTTGAATTCGCCTCTTGCACCTTGGATGGAGTCCATCACTTTCACGAAGCCGATGGTGTCGTTGATGGTGCGGGTGAAGGTGGTGTCGGTCGGGTCGGGAACAATCTTCACGATCGGGATTTCAGCGTTCTGGCAGAAAGCGATCAAAGAATCGAAGCTGTTCGTGTACTTGCTGGTAGCATTCTTGTAAAGCACTTCGGCGTTGCGGATGTCGATGAGGCGCTCGACGACCTTGGTCTCGCGGGCTTTCTGTTCATGGTTGAACTTGATAGGCGCCTGGATGCTCTTGACGACTTGCCATGCCAAGAATACAATAACTGCAAACAGCAGGATGTTGATGAGAATTGATAATCCTTTTTTCATTGTAGTATGGTTTTTCTGATTATTATTGCATAATTCGGATTGGCCGCAAAGTTAGGACTTTTTTCCATACATCGGCAAACTTTTTTTTAAAGAATTAAAAATGGATTTTGTGAAAATTTAAGTATTTGTCTTCCAGATATTTGTGTATTTTATCAGCAAGGATAATGAAAATCTGGAGGTCGTTTTTCTCCAACCAAAGGGTGGCATCGTCGTCGCGATTGATGGCTTTTGCGAAAGCCAAATTGACCTCGAAATGGTTTTTGAGGAGCCATTCCTCGGCTTTTTCTTCTTTTTCGATAGCGCTGTCGATGGCGGCAAGGTGCGGGAAGCCGTGTTCCATCAGCCAGTCTTTGGCTTTGGTATCGCCTTGGATGGTCTGGCTCAAGGCACCCAACTCGGGATAGCCGTTGCGCATCAGCCATTCGAAGAACTCGTCGCCCTCAGGCTCAAAAGTGCAGCCGAAGGCCATTAGTATTTTTACGGGGTAGTGGGTCATTGAACTTCGTTTAATCTTACGATTTCAGTGCAAAAATACACACAATTGCAATACTTTTCTTATTTTTGCACAAATAATAATTGAAATGAAATGAAAACCAAGCAAGAAATAGTTGAGAACTGGCTGCCGCGCTATACGGGCCTGCCATTGGAGAAGTTCGGGCAGTATATCCTGCTGACCAACTTC
>CADAPW010000113.1 GCA_902789915.1 uncultured Bacteroidia bacterium
TCGGCGATAACAACTTGTGTCTTGCATTCCGTTTCGTTTTCCACAACACGGGAAAAAATGAATTTGACTAGCTTGCCTTCGGCTGGAATCAACAAGGAAAGATATTTTATGTTTTTGGCCGCTTTCAGAAACATGGGACGGCCCATTTTCTCCTGCATCAACACGCTCGCCTCTTGCAACATGCAAGCCCCCGGGGTGATGGGATTCCCAGGAAAATGTGCTTGATACACAGGATGGTCAGCGTTACAATGCACCACGGCCTCGAAGCCGTCTTCGGTTTCCGTTATGGATTGTATGATGAAAAGGTTGTCCAAGAAGTTCATTTCCTAATGATTTTACTCTTTAAAGATGTCGTTATCAATGACTCCATTCAACTTCATCTCCTCAAACCGAATCAAGGTGACATCGCCGCCTGAGCCGATGAACTCCACATGGTCAATGATTTTGGTCTTCTTGTCGAAATGGAACACCAGCTGGTTGAACATCCGCTTCATGTCGCGGCGCTTGGGGGTCATTTCAGCCTTCCAACATGTACTGTCATCATAAAGCACAATATCGAACGCGGTGGTATCGAATAATTTCTTGCCCGAGGCGCTGCCCATGATCATGCTTGTGATACCTTGATACATTCTTCCCGAGTTGCCGTCCAGCACCTCGGCTTTGCCATCCGTCACCTTGACGATGCGCTCACCGTTGACGACCAAAGCAAAAGCGTAGGGTTTGACATACTCCCAACGCAAGCGGTCGGGCGAAGCAAAATACATCTTGCCTTCTGCCACCGAAGGCTCGGCCAGCATGGCCATGGTCTTGCTTTGCACGAAACGGCATTGCATCGTTTGCATGGAAGAGGCAGTCTCTGTCAGCGAAGCAATTATTTCATTACTCTGGGCTTCAGAAAGCGGCGTTTGTGCCGAGGCAAACAGGCCAAAGGCGACAAACAAAACGGATAACCATAGTCTTTTCATCTCATTTCATGATTAGGAAACACCCCAATACTACAAGAACCAGGCCAATCCAACGTGAGAAGGGAATGCTCTCGCCAAAGACGAGCCAAGCGGCAACCATACCGAAGACAAATGAGAGGCTTGTCAAGGGATAGGCTTGGCTGAAAGGGAATTTTTTCAAAATATAGAGCCAAAGCACCGTAGCCACGCCAAAGGCGATGCCACAGGCCAGCAGCCACCAGTCGGTGAGCACACTCTTGAAATAAGCCCACGACCATTCAAACTTGCCAAGTTGTTGCATGGCCAACTTAAGCAGCACCTGTCCTCCACAAAGGAAAAAAGACTGCAAAGCTACCAAACCAATTAATCTCCACATAATCAAGCCTCCAATAAGGTTAATGAAACATTCTTTCCGTCGGAACGGTTGTATAGCAAAATGCACTTGGGTTGTTTGTCGCTGACTTCCTTAGAATCCACGAACAAGGTACTCGGCACATGACCTGTTTTCAGGCACTGTGCCGCCACATACATGCCAATACCAGACGAAGTGAAGCTTTCGCCAAAAAGGTGCTTGAATTTCAGCAAGGGCTTTTGGCCGAAGAGTGTCTTGGTTTCTTGCAAATAAGCCTCATCTTGATCGTGGTGACCACTGATTCCAGTAAGGATGTAGTCCACATCAGCAAGGCTTTTTCCTGCGGATTGAAGCAGTCTTGCGAGAGCATCCATTAAGGTGTTCATTGTTGGCTGGTGCAGCATCTGGAAGCCAGATAGTTTGCACAAAGGCCGAGGTTCCTGAGCTTGTCGAAGGGCCGATTTATTCTGTAACGGCGTTTCGACAGGCTCAACGGCCTTAGAAAGCACAATAGAAACAGCACTCTCACCACACATTTCATCGTCTTGCCCCATGACACCGCCTTTTTTCAGGATATGATAAAACGTTTCCGTCATCTCGTCGTGGCCGCCCACCAAGGCAGAATCAATCTTACCAAGGCGAAGCTGCAACCAGGCATCTTGCAAGGCACTGTCGAACGAGATGCCTTTGTGGGCGTATGTCACATTATAGCCATGGTTCTTGGTCTGAATGGCCACCAACGAGCTGATGGTGTTGTGCGTCGACTGCATGAAATAGGTAGGTTTCAACAACTGTTCGCCATCGTTTGATAGTGCGTCAAGAAAGAACTCTGTATTTTCAATGCAGCCATAACCTGTACCGGTGATGATGGCATCAACAGTATTTAAACCCGAAGCATTCAAGGCTTCTTTTGAAGTCGCCACTGCACGTTTCAGGATTTTGCCCATGCGCCGCGCCTCGATAGGCGATATATATTCTTTGAAACTCGGGTCTATAGACCTGACAAAGGGGGCATCATAAACCACTGGTTCTTGCATCCAATCCTCGTTCAGCGGCTGCTGGAGAGAGATTTGCTTGGCGGACATAACAAAGCAGGTTGCTGAGCCTGTCGAAGCACCGTCATATTTGGTCGGCCCTTCGACAGGCTCAGGGACCTTAGACAGTAGCAGCGACGAATCGTTCCCGCCGAAGCCAAAGGCATTGCATAAGACATGCTTCAGTTCTTTCTTCGTCGACTGCGACACGGGTACGATGCCGTCTTCCATGGCATGCGACCAATTTAAGTTGGCGGGCAGGAAACCTTGTTGCAAAGCCAAGATGCAAAATACAGCCTCTATGGAACCTGAGGCGCTTGTCGTATGTCCCGTGAAAGGCTTCGTCGACGATACGGGCGGCACATCTTCCCCAAATAGCCGCATCATGGCTTGGCTTTCGCTGGCATCGTTGTTGGGCGTGCCTGTGCCATGCGCGTTGATGTAGTCGATGTTGGAAGGCTGTATTCCTGCCAACTCCATCGCCTCTTTCATGGCACGATAAGCCCCTTCGCCATCGGGCGACGAGGCCGTTTGATGGAAGGCATCACAGGCGTTGCCATAGCCCGAAAGCAGGGCTTGTGCCTTCACGCCACGCCTTTTAGCACTTTCTTCCGATTCCAACACGAGATAAGCAGCACCTTCGCCCAAATTGAGGCCATTGCGAGTGGCGTCGAAGGGACGACAAGGCGCTGTGTCAAGTATCATCAACGAATTAAAACCGTTGAGGTGAAACTTGGTGATGCACTCGCTTCCGCCCACCACAACGATGTCGGCCTCACCGCAGCGTATCATATTGGCACCCAAGATGATCGCATTAGCTGCCGAAGAACAAGCCGTGGATAAGGTGGTCACGAAGGCGAACTTTCCAAAGTGATCGGCCGTCATCTCGGTGCAATTACCACAATCGTGCGCAGCGATGTATTCCTTGTGCGCCTCGCTATTAATATAATCAAGGTAGAACTGCTCGCTCATATCCATGCCGCCCACTGTGGTGCCCGAAATGAAGCCCACGTTGGGAAGCATTTCTGGAGTTAAGCCAGCTTCTTTCAGCGCTTCCTCCAATGCCAGCATTCCCATGAGTGCAGTGCGAGTAGTGATGGCATCGTCGGCAATGCCGAGACGCGACCGCATCTCGGCATCGGTTAGCTTCACTTCGCCAACAGGAAATTCCTTGTGCTCCGTCTTGAGGTATTGCAGCGGACCCACGCCAGAACGGCCGTTCAGCAATGCCTCCAAGGTCTCCGCCTTGCCCAAGCCTATTGCTGAAACGACGCCCGTTCCTGTAATCAGAATCGGCTTCATCGTTTATTTCGTGCGATTCTTCTGGATGAAATCGGCCATCACAGCCACCGACTTGAAGATTTCCTTGCCTTGCGACGGGTCTTTCAGTTTAATTCCGTAGTTCTTCTCCATCAGCACGATGAGTTCAAGTGCGTCGATGGAATCGAGACCGAGGCCTTCGCCAAACAGCGAAGCGTTCTCGTCGATGTCTTCTGGGGTCATGTCTTCAAGGTTCAAAGCCTCGATGATTTGTTGTTTAAGGGTGTAGATTAAGTCGTCCATTTTTATAACTGTTTGTTTAATTGTTGTTTGTTGATTCGTTTAATTGTTGACACGAGACTTCAGAACATGGGACGTGGGACTTCTCGACCAAAAAAAGATTGGCTTCAAAGTGATTTTCGTCGGTGCAGTCAAGCCAGCCACCGAGGATGCTTTGTGTCATCGGGTCAAGGAAGGCGTTTTGCAATTCCCGTGCCATGATGCTTTCGTCACAATGCTCCATGACGATGAACGAAGTCTCGCCAAAATACTTGTTGCGGATGGCAATTTCGCCCGTCACGATGTTGGGCAAGGTGTAAACGAAAGCTGCCGGACTAGGATAGAAGTTGTTCGGGTCTTGTATGGTCTCTTGGTAGGCGGTGTCAGCTTGCAAGGAAGCACTGCGGTTGAAGAACACCACGGCACGGTCCTCACGAGGCTCGAAACGCGGTGCGCCTTCAGCTTGCAGCAACAACTCGGAAGCCACAAAACCCAATTTGCTCAGCGTGTCCATCTTGAAGAACTTCGGATAGTCACCCACATGGGCACGATAGAGTTCCGTCAGCAGAGCGCTACCGTTTTCATTGTGACTCAACACTTTGCCATCGACTTTCACTTCGTTGGTTGTAATATATACCTCGTGTCGCATCATGACACACCTCCTTTCGCCATCAGCAAGGCCACGTTGCAGCCGCCAAAGCCCGACAGTAGCTTGATGAAAGCCCGTTTGTCGGTGGGTTTGTTTTCGTTGGAAAGCACCAAAGGATGTGTGACACCGATGGTTTCAAAACCTCTGGTAGCCAATATATTGTTGTCGTCAACGGCTTGCATCGAAAGAATGGTTTCCAGGATGCCGGCAGCACCCATAGTGTGACCATAATAGCCTTTCAATCCATTGACGGGAACATTGGAAAGTCCAGCCCTTTCGATGGCAAAGGATTCCATCTCGTCGTTATATAGGGTCGCGGTGCCGTGAGTGTTGATAAAAGCCAATTTTTCAGGATTCGTGTCACCAAGGACAGCACGCAAGGCGCGATAACTGCCTTCGCCCGTGCGCGACGGTCCGCTGATGTGGTTGGCATCATTGCGGATGGCACCACGACAAGCCACCCAGTCGTTATCGGTTACTTTGTCTTTCTTGGTGTAGATGATGGTTGCAGCGGCGTCACCAAGGTTGAGACCCGTGCGGTTGGCATCGAAAGGCTTGCAGGGATCGACCGACAAGGCCTTGAACGACTGGAAGCCCGACACGATGAAGGCGGATTGCACATCCGCACCCACCGTCACGACATAGTCGAAATGGCCGCTTTCCAACTCGCGCATGGCTTGTATTTGGGCGCAAACACCCGAAATGCAAGCATTTGATACCACTATCGGCGTATTGGGATTACGAAAATATTCGCTCATCTGCCTTGCCGCTACGCCCAAAAGAACGCGTTCCGACGGAAAACCCGTTTCGCGCTTGTCCAAAAGGAAAACATTACCTTTGGTGGTGGAAAGGATGAACAATACCTTGTCCGAAGCTGGGTCAATATGCGTTTGTTCCAACGCCTTGGCCGCTGACAGAATAATCATCTTCTCGAAGAAGGTATATCTTTCATCTATGTGCTGTTGTGCCGCAATCTCATTCACCATCTCTCGGTCCATCAAAGAGGCCGTGAAAGGTTCGGGTAGCTGCCAAAGACCGTCGCGACGCTTCAGCTCGGAATGTCCGGCTTTCACTGCCGTATAATTTTCGGCCGTGCTCATGCCCAAAGGCGAAATGATATTGTCCGACACTCTGACGATCATCTGTTTATCCCCCATCTTTGTTTCCATTCCTCGTAAAATTCTGGACTTGTCAACACTAGCTGATGGCTCTTCGCATCCATGAAGACCTGCACGGAATGGCCTGTCACCATAATTTCGCCCGTCTCGGTGTCGCGGATTTCGTAATCGAAAATGATTTTAGCCGCATCACAAGGACGGTAGGTAATGGTGATTTCAGGTTTCATCCCATAAATCAAAGGCTTTTTGTATTTAAAGGTAAGCTCCACGATCGGCTCAAAAAAGCCCTTGCCATACATCATAAGGTATTCCAAGTTATACTTTGCACCAAAGGCCTCGCGGGCATCCTCGAAATAGATGGCGTAATGGCCGTGCCACACCACGCCCATTGAGTCCACCTCGCTAAAGCGGACCTCAAAAGGCTTTGTGATTGACAATATCTTTTCGTTTTCCATGGCGTTTAGTCTTGCGATTCTATGTCCATCAATGCAATTTTCATGTTGCTTTGCGCCAGCATCTCGTCGCCGCATTTGACGACAGCTTTCACCATCGTGATTTGGAACATTTCCTCTATCACCTCAATCGATGTGAGGATTACCTCTCCGACCTTTGGCGTGCGGAAGACCTCATAGTTGTTGACCGATCCTATGACACCGATTTTTACTGCTTCGTTGTTGATAAGGTTGATATAACCCATGCGGGCGGCGCAGGTTTGGGCTATGTTTTCCATCAAGCCTTCGGCCGTAAGCCTGCCCTCTTTGCAGAACACATTGTCGGCACGGACTTCTAATTGGGTCTCCGTAACGGTCATGTTGAACGACATCATCTTGTCGATCATCACAAACGGCGGACGTTGTGGTATCAGTTCCTTTAACGGAATATCCTGAAGTGCTCTCATTGTGCCCAAAAATCAAAAAAGTTGAACCATTGCGTGGGATAACGACGCACGATGTCCTCAAGCTGAGTGGCAAAACTTTGTGCGAGTTGCGTCATTTTGTCGCGTTTCTTGGCTTGGCTGTCACATTCAATCTTCCTAAGGAAAACGCGATATTTCTTCATACCCTCTTTCATCACGAATACCGCCAACACTGGAATTTCTTTCTGCACTGCCATGGCAAAGCCACCTAAGGGGAAGTTAGCCTTTGCACCAAAGAATTGGCATTCAACGCTTTTCTGGGAACCAAAGATACGGTCGGCGGGCATACTCACAATATCACCATTGTCGATGGCGGCATTGAGTGTGAAGAGATGCGACATGTCCTCCTTGACGGGCACCATTTGTACATTGTGTTGTCTAAACACACGCTGGCGGTTTTCCATCACCGTAGCCGTTTCGCCCGCATATACCAAAGCGTTCATTTTCTTTATTTTAAGCTTCAACGAATAGCCAACCATCTCGTAGCAACCCACATGACTGCTCAGCATCAAGAAGCCCTCTGGAAGGCTTTCCAAATGATCCATCAGTTCCAAACCTTCGCACTCAAATTGGTATTTCTTGCCTGCAAACGCCCCAAAACGGTCCAAGATGACTTGGCCAAAGCGGAAATGATTG
>CADAPW010000114.1 GCA_902789915.1 uncultured Bacteroidia bacterium
TCCATAACGCTTAGTTTCAACGCCTACCAAACAGGCCTCTTAAACCTCCTGATTGTGATTCTTCCACTTGCTTTCTGAAATCTTGTTTGATTTCGTCCAGTTCCTTGCTAATGGGCTGAACCGCATCCTGAACGGCTTTATGGACAACACGTTGGATGTCTTCTGACGTAGGAACACGTTTTGTGACATCAGCAATCTTTCCATCGATGTCTTTGAGTTTGCCCAAGTTTATGAACTCCTGCCTAATAACCTCAATGTTTAGTTTTTCCTCAATAGCGTTCATAAACTCAGCATGACGTTTTTCAAGATCTTTCGTCTGCTGCTCAATCATCTTTTCAAAGCCGTCCATGTGGCCTTCAAGCGCTTCTTTATAACGCCTATTCATATCACTAATGACCTTGGTCTGTTGAGCATACAAATCTTCTAAGCGGCCGTCGGCCATCTCCAGATACTTGTCTGCAATCTTGCCCTTCTTCGAGATGCCTTTTAATTGATCCTCGATGGCATTAACAACGTCGTTGCCCAAGATTTCTCTACGATTCATCACGCCGCCAATACGATTGATACTTTCTTCGAAATCTTTAATTCTATCAAGTATCTGATTGATGCGAACTGCAACCTCGCGCGGAATCTTCAATGAATCCGAATAGGCATTCTGGATATTGATGGCCTCTTGCGTTGCTGCCAACATCATCCTACGAGCCTCTTCAAACTTATTAAGCGATTGCGTAATGCTGACAAAGTTATTGGATGCTTCAATGTATCTGTCAAGACCTTGAACCAGTTCGCCACTCTTGAATGTATCAATCAGCTTCTTCTGAAGGTCAATGTTCTCATTGATTTTATCCATGTTTTCGCCCATTACATCCACGGCATTAGCAACTACCACGACTTTATCTTCAAAGCTGTCACCGAATGCCTTAGTACAATTGTCAAACGTGGTTTGGAAACGATTGATAACCCTGTCAAATGCTGGCTCAAAACGGTCAACTGTTTCATGCAATTTGGTGATGGCGGCCACCATACTGACATCCAACTCCGGCATCAACTCCGTCTGTACAAAATCGTAGAATTCATTCTTGTCTTCTTCAATCTTCTTTCTCGCCTCACCAGCCCTGGCATTGTTCCATGTTGTTAGGAACAGGCCTACTAAGCTGGTTGACATCGAAACGAGGACACCAATGAGCAGATTCTTGATGGAAGTATCCGAAATGCCTCCAGCGGTGTCAAAGCCCAAGATGAACATGAAAATACCCATGAAAACGCCAAGGAAAGTTCCCATCAAACCAATGTAAGTTGGGAAGGATAACTTGGCAACGGATTGGTCATATCGCATATTCAGCTTGCGCTCAACTTTGTTCTGAATGACCGAAAAATCCGTTGTGCCTTTGGTCTTCATCACATAATGGTTGATTTCTTCAATCAACACATTCAAATCCGACCCGCTTTTCCCAACAGGCTTCAGCTGGGTTAAGTCCTCTCCATTCTCTGTACTTTTCTTCTCTGTTCCATAATCTTCTGTCTTGTCAAAGAAGCCTGAAAACAGTTCCCTAAACCTTGCGGTTTCCCTAAAATACTTCCACTGAAAGAAAAAGCATACGACGAAAGCAATCGCCGATACAATCCAGCTTACGACATGCATAGCTTTTAGATTTTAGTCATTTCAAAAACTTTGTTGATTACAGGCAGGAAGAACACGGAGTCGTTATAGATAACTTCGTCTCCGTACTTTTCCTTGACTTGCGTTTTGTAATAGGTGGCAAAAGGCGTTCCCATATCTTCGTTTGCCTTGCTGACATATTTTACCGTGTCAGAAGTGCCGTCGATAATCCGTTCACGCTTCAGAAGATCCAGGACCTGCTTATACAAATCAGCCAGTTCCTTATACTTCAGCAACAGCGATGCTTTCAGCGAATCCAAGTTGTTGTTCATGTCGCCGACCTTCTCATAGTTTCTCGTCATATCGCCTTGATAAACGATGTCTTTAACGATAGGAGCATCCTTGTCACGATACAGACCACCATAACAAGTTGACTCCTTGCGTTCCTCTGGCAACTTGATATTGACATCATGCTCTCCGCCAAACACTTTTTGGAACACCAAATCAATGATTTTCTTCAATACGCTGCTGTCTCTCGAAATGAAGTTGTCGATGTACTTACTTCCATTTCCGCTAAAGACCAAAGTGCGAGGAGCATCAAGGCCCTTTTCTTTGTACATATAAGCCATATAGAATAGGATGCTCGTCAGGTGGTACACAAACACCGGCTTGAAGTCCTGTCCCATGTACTTGATGATTTCGCAATCCTTGGCATTGCTCAGCCAGAAATTGATAACATCCTTTGTCTTCACAGAATCGACATTCTTGAAGCACTCATTCAAATCTTCAAGGTCTTTCCTCTGGAAGTGTATGGTGTCGAAGTACTTCTTGAAAATGCCGTTCTGACGTGCATTCTCAAATTCAATGAAGCCATTCTCCCAAAGAACATCGCAGCCGAAATGGACTGAATTTGCAGCTTGCGGCTGGTTGTCCTTGAAATAGACGAAATCAGTCGAGCCGCCACCAATATCAACAACAGTGACTGCATCCGAGTCTTTGATGTAGTCCATCTTTTTGTAGTAATAATAGGGTGCCTCTGATTCTGAATAGCGTACAATTTGATTGGGCTGGATGAACAGGATGTTGTTCGGCTCACTGTTCCATATCCTCTCATACACGTCTCTCGTATTCCCCATGAAGCTCAAAGGACTAAACCAAACGAGATTAGTCCTGGCAAGGTCACCGTTTCTTTGGAGGATGTCACACTTAATGATGAGCAAAAGCTCTCTGACAAAGACGCGCAATTTATACTCGTCTTGTTCCCATTTGATGTCGGTATTCACATCCTGATCATCATTGGCCATCAGTTTCTCATAGAAGAAAGCGATGTTGTGGTTGTCAAACAGCTTTGGCCTATTCGTCTTGTTGTGAATGCCACACAAGGCAGTACGAATTGGGAACCTGTAATCCGTGCCGTCAATAATGGCAGGAACAAACTCCGTTTTAATCTTCTTCCTTGCTCTCTCAAATATCGAGTCCTCAATACGACGGGTGATGGAGTATTGACTATCGTCTGAATACTCATGCATGTAATTCACCATCGTCTTATCCATCTTGAAAAGTTCGGGCTTCCTGCTGAGATCTGGTTTGCCTTGGCTGTCATTCTTGCAACGCGACATGAATGTATTGGATGTGCCAAGGTCGATAGCATAGGTGTAGTTCTCGTTACTTGACTGGCTGCGCTGCCAAACGGGCATTAGCAAACCAGTATCATTCAGAACTTTGATTTCAATTAAATCGAAGGCGGTGTTAAACAGCTCATAGAACTTAGTGCCGCTTTCTTCTTCGTCAGTCTTTTGGCGCGAACGAACCACCGCAGGTTCCACACCGTATTGGGCATTATCTTCTGGTGCTGCCTCTTTGATTTCCTTACATCCGTTTTTCTCCATCTTAAAGAAGGACAGCGATATCTGGTCGATGTTGAAATTCGGCGCGTCATTATCTTCGTCAGCCGCAACAACCATTACCTTGAAGTAATTGTTCTCTTGCTCTTTATAGGAAAGGATGTTCGGGAACAAGCCCAAATCGAAACTAATCTTTGCCCCTTGAAGGTCAACGATTCTTCCTTGCCCTGGACGGAACAAATCCTGGGCATATTCCTTCACATACTCCTTGCCATTATAGCGCAGCGTAACAGTAACCGAATTTCTATTGATATGCACATCTGAATCCAGTTCGCCACTCTCAAACAAATTCATCACCTCTGGCTTAAACGGCAACAGATAATCATAATCACGATCGGCCACGTCATTCTGATAAACAACAGATTTATAGTTATCTCTCGATATGCGATAAGGCAGCCTAATCATGGTGTCAGTAAAGTAGCTGTTGATGTCAATCTCATCTGATGACAGAATACTAATGCCATTGATAACCAACTTGTCATTTTGGTCCGTCAGTACAGGTGTGGTCTTCAATTTGAAATCGTTGCGAATTTCTGGATCATTGCTGAAGCTGCGCACATACTCCTTGATGGCCTTAAATCTAGCGTCAACAGAATCTGAACCGAACAGCATAGAATAGAGGTAGTTCTTAAACTCTGCGTCTCTCTGGCCAAGAAGCCTTACATCTCCACGGAAATACTCGCCGCCTGATTTTCTTCTGATGTGCAGGTCTTTGTACTGCTCACCGGCAAAAGTGATAGTGGCTGTATTGTCTTTCTTGACAATAGCCTTATCCATGTCTGGAGGCGTTACAAATCCAGTGATAGGGGAGCTACACGCCAGCAAGACTTCTTTGCCGTTCTCTGTATATACGAGGAAATAAAGCTTTTCGTCAACAATGTCTGTTTTGTAATAATCAACCACTGAATTATACAGAACAGGCATCTTCTCTTTGAGATAGGTCAAATTCTCTTTGCTGTTCCATTCTCTCAGTTCGAGCTTCTGACCATCTTTCCAAGTGTTGTTCCTGTGATATTTCAGGTTGAACAACAACTCGTAAACATCAAGGATGTCAGAAACAAGTTGTGTATAAGCAAAACCAGCTGCTTTTTTTGCATTCAGTTTTTCCTCGTTGACTCTTCTGAATGCTTCGCGCGCAACGAAAAACCTGGCAAAAGGTGTGGGCAGTGAGTTCAATGCACCGCTATTGTCGGTTTTCTGTTCCATCACATCGTCAAGATGCTCTGCGGTCAATGCAACATCTTCAGCAGTCCAATCGCTTTTCGATGTGCCACGGTCAACAATGTTCAAATCAACTTTTGCCATATCTTATTTCATTATTTTCTTGGTGTAATTGTTAATTGCATCATAGGCGAATTGCAGGAAGAACCTGAATTTGTTGCTATGATCTTTTGCCTTATAACCATTGCTGGCTTCAATAATGCGAAGCAGATAGTAGGAGTCATCCTTTGCTTCAAGGTCGATGGATTTTACCCATCCATCCATCTGTTTGATGTTGTCGTAATGCAACGGAGCAAACGCACGTTTGTTTGTCGAAAGCTCCGAATACCACTGATAGTATTTGTCCGTAAAGCGCACCAACGATTGGAACGCCGCATCTTTATAGAAGCTGCCGTCCAATCCTCTGTTTTTCTTCAACGGGAAGAAATTCTCGTTGGGCAGATTTTGGATGAAGGTTCTCAAAATCATGTAATCAGCAACGCACTTGACAATATCCTTATAGCCACTGCCCATCGAAACTAGGTCTAACGACTCCACGTCATCGTCGATGGCTCTGGTCAGGTATTGCCTTTTATCCGGTCTTTCTCTTTTCAGAAAATCAAACAAAGCGGATGCGGCCACCAACTCGATGAAGTTGGCAGTGTCCTCTTGCTTCTTCTCATCATTCTCATACACCTGCCTCAAAGTCTTTTCTCCAGCGTAATAGAGATAATCAGACTGTACGGTGTTCTGATAATAAGCAAGAGCCGCTTTAGTCTTGGTATAGAAGTTGGCAGAGTCAATGTCGCTGCCAGTTGTGGTAGGATCCTTCAGGCCGTAATACGGCAAAACGGTCACAGCTCCCATAAGAGCATTTTTGACAGTAGGATTATCTGCCGCACCTCTAATTTTCTTTTCCAGTAGGGGATAACCTGAGGCTCCCGTACCTCCAAAGATGGAGCTTATGATAAACACCCTGTCATCCTTTTCACATTGGGTCTTAAATGCCTTAAACCAATCCGCTCCTTCAATCATCTCACCAAGCACTACCGTGCCAACGTTGGGATTGCCCTTGAAGCCAACAGACAACGGGTTGTTGAGATTCTTGCTTGAAAACAGTGATTGAACGAAATAGTTATTGATATCATTGGCACCCAAATTGGCCACATTGATATACGAACGGAATTTCTCTTTGTTTCCAGCTGCTTGCTGTGTGTCATTGAGCTGTTCGTTAAGCTCTCCAATGGTAAGCATCTGTGAGTTGAAAAAGCCGTCAAGGGCATTCAACGTAGATGTCCCATTGTTGACCGAATGTCTATAGATTTCCTCGTATGATTCAATCAACGAATGAAGATTCTTCTTTTCCTCTAAATCCAGGTGTGGGTCAAGGATAACAGGAACAACTGTGTATCCATTGGTGCTCATACCACTTGCCATCAGCATGGTGACGCTTTTCATCACACGAATGCCCGTGCCTCCAATGCAAAAAACAAATACTTTTTTCATATCGCGTCAGAATTTAGAATTTAAACAATCTGTATGCATTTGTTGGTAGGAAATTACACCATATTACGGAAACAATGAAATACACCGCCGAAGCATAAATGGCATTTCCTAAAGCAATCATAAACTCCAGTTTCCATGCTCCATTAAGGCGTGGTGGAACCATCAAATACTCTACGCCGTATGTCACCGCAAACCCTGCAATAAATGTGACTAGCAAGAAGAACAGCCAATGCGCAGGTGTATAATGCCTTCCTGGTCTGTTGTTGTAGGGCTTGTAATAGAAGAAGGCAAGCAAGATTCCTAACACCAAGAAGATGATAAGAAGTATCGTGGAGATACCTTCGAGTTTGTTCCAGAATACTCTGGCTTGTTGGTAAAGACTTTCATTGTTCTGGAATTGACTTAAGAAGTCAGTCATCTTTCCAGCAATCCATTCATATAACTTCAGTAACTTCATACGATTAACTGTTTTTAGAGACTAAGATATAATTGGGTTCAAGCGTTGAGTTGACCACACCTCCATAGAACATTCCGACAAGGAAATCCTCTATGGAATATGATTTGGAAACATCTTCTTCAGTTGTTGCCCCACAGAAAGGTCCAAACAAAGTATAGTCCCCATCAGGCAATTCCATCGTCCACTCAATTACATCCGAATCAGTGGGCATGTTGAACACCTTCAATCTTACAGTGGCTACTGCCGTACGCTTCAATTGTCTGTCAGTGATATTCTGGACATCGATGTTTACGTCATCAACAACAAGGGTTGAGCCATAAAGAGTTTTTGCCTTAAATGCACGGGTGAAAAAAAATTTATCCGTCATAATCCATCTGTACGGTGTCAAATCCACTTTCAGATTGATGATGCAAGTGTCGTATGTGTCTGCCTCTTCGTAAGCTACAAATGTGGGCTCTAGGAATACCAAAGCTTTCCTTAATCCTTCCATAATGGAAGCCACTCTCGATATTGTCCACAAACCTATGGTTGTTATTCAATAGGGTAGAAATGCCATCGCGCATTTCAGCAACACCAGTTTCATTTCCAATGATCAAGAAATAATATGGTGACACATCGCAAACCGAGTTGCCTTTTTTGTCCAAATAATTAGAGGTAGCGCAAACCAGGCTGATAGCTTTCTCGTATTGTCCAAATATCTTGCTGACATCGGTACTGTATTGAGTCAAAAGCACTTTTGGGGCAGCCGCTCCAACTGGGCTGTATTTCATATCTGAGATCAAAACTGCAACCTCTCCGTTGTCAGCATCCAGTTTAGAGACAATAGTCTGGAGCATTAACGGCACCTTCGTAGATGCAGATGAAACAAACGCTCCAGTATTCATCATCGTTTGGAATTTGCTAAAATCGTATGTGTTTCCTTCGTCACCATTATTTGTCAAAATGGTCACACCTTCTGATGCAAGCGGCGAAAAGTAACTCAGAATCTGCCAAACGTCTTTCTTAAAATCTGTAGGCTGGTTGGCTCTAAAGAAGCCATTCATACTGCCTGACACTTCCACGAAAAACTTCACCCGTGTTAAAGGGGCAGGAGTTACAATTGAATCACTGATAATCCGATAACCATCTTCTGTAAAATGGGGGTCTTGGTTCGTGTTGATTTCTTGTGAGCATGAAGCAAACAGAACCACAGTTACCATCAAAGCTAATCTGCCGATTTGCTTAATCGTTCTTGCAATTTTATTCATAGTAAATAGTCTTTTTATTCCTATTTATACCTATTTATTAATAAACGGCAAAGATAGGAATTATTGGCTAATTCGGCAAAAAAAAAGTTGAAATAGATAAAAATAATTCTACCGCAAAAAATCAAAGGATTGTGACAACCCTATAATTTTATACCATTCTCTCTTATGTCCCTCAGAATCATTTCTAAAGCATACTCACTTGAAACTTTTACTTCGCGTGATTTGCTGTTTGAAAATGGCCCTACAATACCAGCTGCTTCTAATTGGTCAATAATATGCCCTGCACGATTATAGCCTAGCTTAAGCTTGCGTTGAATCATTGAAGTTGAACCTTGTTGTGTCAGTACCACAATACGCGCTGCTTCCTCAAACAAAGGATCAAGTTCTCCATCGTCGTCTGACTCACAGAGTTCGATATACTCCGAATCACGCAATTCATACGATTCATTATAACCTTTTTGCCGCTCGATAAATCTCGTGACCTCATCAATTTCATTGCTCGTAACAATAGCACCTTTTACTTTCATCACCGAATATCCTGGCAACAGTGTCATCATTTCACCGCATTCGCCTAAAACATTGGCTCCGACTGCGTCAATCATCGCACGGGATTCTGAAGCAGTATTGACCCTAAACGCAATTCGTGCAGGAATGCACGATTTCATCTGTGGCGTGTACACGTCACTTGTCAACCTCGATGTCCCAATAATGGCATGAATACCAACAGCCTTTCCGGCTTCCAAGATTGTTTGCATGGGAAGGCTCGCTTCTTTGCTCATTGCTGAAACCAGCAGTGCAAAATCGTCGATAACGACAACTAAAAACGGCAAATATCGATGACCATCTGTTGGACGAAGTTGTCTCGCCTTGTATTTCTCGTTGTACTCAATGACATTACGGCATCCAGCTTCTTTCAACAGCTTAACGCGGTTTTCTAATTCAATAACCAATGCATTAAGTGTCCTTACAGCTTTCTTTTCATCTGTCAAAACAGCTTCCTCTATATCGGGTATTTTAGCCAAATAGTGTTTGTCAATACGATTGTAATAATTGAACTCCAATCCTTTTACATCAATTAAAACCATCTTCATTTCTGTTGGATGTTTCTTCTGTAAAAGTGATAGAATCATAGAATGGCACAATGTCGATTTTCCTGTTCCCATTGATCCTGCTATGAGAACATTCGGCATTTTCGCCAAGTCAATACAACACGTATCATCGACCTCTGTTTTTCCAATGATACAAGGCAAGGCATAATCTGAATAATCGTATTCAAATGAATTTATCAATTCATTGAGATGAATAAGGCTGTCTTTAGGCTCTTCTATCAAATCCCAATCTGGATGCTCAAAGATTGGATATCCAAATCGTGGGTCGTATGGATTCCCAACGTTTTCCTTTCTCTCTGTTCCTTCTACTTCTGGTTGCTTAGGAATTTCTTCTTCGCTCACCTGATATTCTCCAATAGATACCACAGGTTCGGCACCGACCAGCAACTTTTGTCTCTCTTCTGTCTGTTGTCTCGTTACCTCTTGCTCTATAGCTTTCGCCTCCTCTGGTTCTTCGGTTTCCTTTGGAACTTCTTGACGTTTTTTGTTTGAAAACAGTTTTGAAAACAAACTCATTTTTCTCAGTTCTGTTAGTTTGACCTTCCTTAAATAGTGATTGCAAAAATAACGATTATTTCCCTATGCACAATTGCTCACATTCGTTTTTCAATCGCTCTTTCATTAACTTCATAATTATGTCCGCCTTGATACTTTTTCCCTGACTTTTACCAAAGTAAAGGACATTTCAACTGCTTTTTATATTTTTGCCAAATCAAACACAGAAGACAAAATGAAGAAACTGTTTTTACTATTGGCTACTGTATTTGCTTTTACAGTAGCATCATTAGCTCAATCGAAAGTCTATGCCGAAATCATAGGTGATGAATACAATGGTGCATCAGTAGCAGTTGAGTTCGGAAAGAACAGCCAAAAATTTGCCTACATGCTCAAAGGCAATGACGGCAAAAAACTGCACTTTACCAAAATGGTTGATGCCATGAACCAGCTGGCCAAATACGGTTGGAAACTGGAAAACACCTATGTAATCGTCGATGGTGATTTAGACCGCATTGCATCGGAATATCATTGGATAATCTCCAAAGAAGAAGAGCAAGTTGAAAAACCCGAGGAACCTAAACAACCATAAGCATTGTATCATGGAAGAAGACTTCTTTGCAGAAGACATGGACGATGTGTTTTTAGGCACACCAGAAGAATACGACGAACCTAATACATGGACACGTCAGGAAGCCTACCTCGCTTATCGAGAGGCTTGCGAAGAATACGAAGCCAATTGGGTAGGAGTGCCATGGTATGAACGAACCGAAGATCCACCACAATGGGAAGACTTTTGGCAAGATTAACTCCTTTCTTCCCATCCCCGTCAAGGTGTTCCGACCACCGTCGAAGCCCTTGTACTGTGTGCGGCAGTGCAACGGTCGCTATCATTCCGCTACAGGCACGGTTCGTACCTCTCTGTGCCTTCCGCTCCATTAACGCGCCCAGCATTGCCTTCCCAGTCCTTCAGGCATCGTCGGCGGTCTCCACATCGTGTTTGTCCCGTCAGCCGCACAAGGCCTGCTGCTGCCATTCGCCGCTACGGTCGCTCACGGGCGTTGCCAACGCTAACGAACTCCCTCAGCTCTTACTAAGGTCCGCGGCCTGACGACTCCCTTTTCGCTCCGTCGGGCAGACGACGCTTCCGTACCTCCAGCGTCGTCTGCTCGCTCCGCTTTCAGTCCGTTGTCAGGTCGCTGGCTCTACCACCGCCTTAATGCTTTGTTGTAATAATAAGCCTCACCCGCCGCAGTCGGTCGCCCGTCACCCACCCCAAAACGCCTGTGGACTCCACTCCGCGGCCAATAACAGCAGCCGCACCCCGTAAGAGGGCACCAACCCTTCACTATAAGTCCCATCCGTCCTATAGCTCTTATTATTAGTCTCTACCGACCAAGCCGCCGCTGTCACGGTTTTTGCAAGGCTTGGGCTTTAACTTTGCCTCCCCAAAGCTGTGCGGTAAAGCAGACAGGCAGGGTGCTCGTCCTCGTTCCTGCGGGCGAACACTCTGCCTGTCTGCAACACCGCCCAGCGCCGCGCGACGGCCTGCCTCTACTTCTATATCGCCCTGGGCAAGAGTCGCAGCGGTCGCGGGCATCATGTATTTTTCTTTTAGCCCTTGCTCCGCTGCGACACATGCCCAGTGCGGCCACATGTCGTTTGAAAAGTCGCTACTTCTATGGAAATCTTATGAATGGCCGTCGCGCCTTACCCACACTCTCAGGCATCTACTGGGCAAAAAAACCGCGCCAGCGGCTGCCTCAACTTCTATCTTTAGGCTTTAACAGAAGGAAAGGTATTGTCTGACAATCTCTTCCACCGCTTCATATTTTGCCCTGACTTCATTGGGCAGGAAATAAGGCACGGCCATTTCCTTCAAAGGATAAGTGTGTTCACTTTTCGGCAGCTCATCGATCTTGCCGATTTGGTATTCAAGCGTTTCAGGATTGATCTGCAACGCATACTCAAAATAAAAACGGTTTCCCTCCATGCATTTGTTGATGTCGACAAAAATGCACCTGGCATAATCATAGAACTCATTAAGGGAAGTTAGACCTAAAGCATCTCTCTTAAGTATCATCATAAAACAAGATTTGATGTGCAAATGTACGCATTTTTTACCGTCCAAGCCGCCGCTGTCATGGTTTTTGCATTGCTTGGGCATCAACCTTGGCCACCCAAAGCTGGTCGGTAATGCCGCCGGTCAGGGTGCTCGTCCTCGTTCCTGCGGGCGAACACTCTGCCCGTCGACAACACCGCCCAGCGCCGCGCGACGGCCTGCCACCACTTCTACATCGCCCTGGGCAAGAGTCGTAGCGGCTGAAAGCATCATCTATTTTTCTATTGGCCGTTGGCCCGCTAACGACACTTGCCCGGGGCGGCTCCATCGATAGGGGAGCCTCTACTTCTAAGAAGGTCTATTGAAAGGCCGTCGCGCCTTACCCACAGCTCAGGCATCAACTGAGCAAAAACCCCGCCAGCGGCTGTCACAACTTCTATCTTTAAGCATCAACGGAACTTTAAGCATCTTGGCCACCGCACAACCCACCCAATAAAAAACCGAGGGGGAAATCGGTGTTCCCTGCGTCGCCGCTTCTTGCGCCTGCCTTGGTGTGCGCAAGGCTATAACGAGCGATCGGCGGCCTTGCGCAACACCGCCGCTTCCTTCGTCTGTCCCGCGACACTCGCTCCGCAAGCTTCGCTGGCGCGGCTCCAGAACGAGCGTCTTCGGCTCCAAGGCCAGCCGCTTTCGTGGCTCCTTGCTCGCTCGGGGCTTTCTTGGCCGCCCCCGTACCCCCTAAGCGGTGCGGCTCGTGGCCGCATATCTTTGTCGGGTGCAGCCGCGCCCCTTTAGTTTTGCGCCCCTGCTTGGTCGCCCGCCCGGCGGTTCCCTTGTCGGAGCGCTAAAGCGCATCGTGTTTTGCCCCCTCATCGTTGCCACCCCTTCCCGCAATGGCCGTACTGGTGCCTGCCTCTTCGGGGTCGCCGCCGCAAAGGCACGCCCGCCGCCGCTTGCGATTGTAACGCTGCGCGGACTTCTGTCGGGCGGGTCGGGCTCCCCGGCGCGAACGGGGCGCAGTCGTTCTCAACGCAGTCGTAGTTCTTAGGCGCAGTGTTCTCTTTTCTGCTGAGCGAACTGCGTGATTGGGCCGCAGGCGCTTTTCCCCCTCGATTTTTTCCTACGCTCTGGCCGTGCCACCGTCACCCCCGACCAACCACCCCGAAGTTCAGGCCAGGTCGGTCGCTCAGCAAGCTTCGCTCCCTGTACCACCTCGTCCCCAACCGCCACCCTAAAGTTCAGGCCAGGTCGCTCCGCAAAGCTCCGCTCTGGCCAACCACCATCAATCCCCTCCAACCACCCTGTTTCGAGCATTTAGGCAGTGCAGTCGCTACGCTCCTGAGTACCACCACGTCCCCAACCACCAGCCCTAATTAGAGAGTTCGGAAAGGTGTCGCTCAGCAAAGCTTCGCTTCGTACCTCCATCAACCCCAACCGCCACCCTAATTGTAGAGTTCGGAATGTTGTCGGTCGCTCCGTATAACTCCGCTCCCTGTACCACCGTCATCCCCAGCCGCCACCCTAAAATTCGGAAATAGGGTAGGAGTATAGGCTTAATGTCACCATCTGTGGGTACGGTGCCTAAAAAAGCCAAGCCCTTAAATAAACTCCGCCCCTCTAACGCGGGTCTCCGTTTGCCGTTAAGGTACTTGCTTTTTTAGCCACCTCGTTGACGACCACAAGCGCAATCCTCTCTACCCTTCAGAGTGAAAAAAGTATGTCTTTCCTGTAACAAAAAGAGAAAATCCATACTATAATTATTTATGGGGCAGCCACAATACATAGAAAAGGAAACTCCCGCGAAAAAAATGCAGGAGTTTCCAGTAACAAAATGAAAAAAATGATACTTAGATATCTAATGGGGAGGTATCATTTCAACTCGAAGTGACACTTGTCGACGAAGGTCTTCCAGTTGCCACCCCAAACGATATCGGTGCCCTGGTCGCTGGCCACCTGAAACATCAGGTCAGCCAGCTCCTCGAACCTGGACCAGTCGACAAGCTTCCTGTCCATGCTTAAAGGATAGAGATCCACAGCTTTGCCGGTCAGGTGCTTTGAGTTCATCGTCCGCGATTTTCCCTGCCGGACATATTCACGCTGTTTTTCCACGGTCCGCAGTCCTTCAGACACATTGAACGGAAACTTGCACCGTGCAGCGCATTCAATCACGACAGCCTTCAGGCGCTCATCCACGCCCTCCAGCCTCTCTAATGATAACTTGCTTAATTCCATAATTGACTCTCCTTTCTTTTGTTCCGTCCCTTCGGCCCCCTTTTCAAGGGGGTGGCCGAAGGCCGGGGGATTCATTCCGCATTCCGCATTCATCATTCTTAATTCCGATACGCGTCACGTTCATACTTGCTCATCCTTCGCCATTCCCACGGGGGAACGGCTCGGTCATCGCACCAGAGACCACGACCATCCTGCTTCGCCTCAGCTTCCAGCTGAGCGTAGCAGATGTTGCAGTCATGCTCCATGTAATGCCAGGCAAGGCCCTCTTTAAGCAACTCCTCGGCGATATCTGCGCCGTCCAGATAGGCCGTCGCAATCCATCGCCCATACGAGTCGCGCTGCTTCAGCTTCAGACCAACGGTCTTCCCGCTGATGAGCCACTGCAGGTGTAGTGTGGCCACATCACCATAATACTGCCCGCGCTCAGGTGCATCGATGCCGCTGATGCGGATGATCACTTTCGTCAGCTCATACGCCCACGGATTAACACCGGGGTTGTAAGCTTCCTTGGTGTTCACTGTCATTCTGCCCTCAAAGGTGTCACCGTCGATGACTCGGCTCACCTTCAGGAACACTTTCACGCTGTCACTTCCCGAAAGGCATCCTGTTACACTCGCCGCTACGCGGTTCGTCCCCCTCTGAGAGGGGGTGGCCGCAGGCCGGGGGAGTCTGCTTTCTGTCATCTCTCGGCAGCTGCAAGAAAGCATAAGACAGGCAACTGCCATGATTAAAAATCTTCTCATATCTTTATTGTTTTTGATGCACCGCAAAGATATTACAAAAAAAATTCAAGTAAAACTGTCAAAATCCGTCAAAATCCGTCAAAATCCGTCAGAAATCACCAATTGCACGCTGTTTCTGCTATCTTTGCCCAACCGCTGCCCAAATAGGCTACAGAGCCGCAGAGGAAAAACAATATAAAGATTATGATCTGCTTCTCTCTACCCATGACGGCAGCGGCCTGCAATTAACCTATTTATTAACCCCTAAAATTCAATTATCATGGGTAAAATCAAGCAAGGAATCCTAGGTGGATTCAAAGGTAAGGTTGGAACCGTTATCGGCTCCAGCTGGAACGGCATCGCCTACATGCGTGGCCTTGCCCAATCTGTCAAGAACCCGAAGACCGCTGGTCAGACGACCCAACGCGGCTTCTTCAGGGAAGTCCTGGACATCGCAGCTCAACTCTCCAAAGAGCAGCTGTCCTTCCTGTTCCCGACGGCTCCCTCCAAAATGACCCGTCACAACGCTCTGGTCAAGCAACTCACTGAGGTCGCCGCCATCGACGGCGACGTCAAGAGCGTCGACCTTGGTAACATCAACTCCCTCGGCAACGCGGCTACCGCCGACCTGCCCGATGTGGCCATCACCGCCGCAGGCGAGAACCTGACCATCTCTTGGGATGGCGACTCCACCGAACGCGCCGACAATGCAGACGAGTACCCGACCGTCTTTGTGGCTAACGTCACCAAGAAGAAGGTCTATCTGGTGAACTCCACCGCGGCACTCGGTGCCACTGGCGAGGTGTCCTTCAACGTGGGCCTGGCCGCCTACGGCGAGGAAGGCGACACCTTCAGCGGCTACATGATGCTCACGGGCTCCAAGGTTTACCTCGTGGGCTTCGGCACGATGAGCGTCACCAAGCGTCCCGCCAGATCAAAGAAGCGTGACTAAGTTTTTCTTTTTCATAATCTTGTCTATGGAAAGCCGTCCAGTCGGGCGGCTTTTTTTGAAAACGCTAAAACGTAAAGCAATGGGAAAAATCAAGCAAGGCATCCTCGGAGGATTCAGGGGCAAGGTCGGCACCGTGGTCGGCTCCTACTGGAATGGCATCTTCTACATGAAAGCCCTTCCGCAGTCTTCAAGGAAAGGCGGCAAATCGGGCAAACAAAAGATGCAGCAAGGCTATTTCAAGGAGCTTGTCACTCTCTCCATGTCCCTCTCCAACGAGGATCTAAAGTTCATCTACCCGAACAAGCCCAAAGGCATGTCGCGCCGTAACCTTTTGGTCAAGCAGCTCTCGGAGCTTGCCGCCTTCGTCGGCAAGTCCAAGACTGTTGACCTCGACAGCCTCAGCACCCTTGGCAACGCTCCGATGACCGACCTTCCGGCGGTCACCGTCGCTGTCAACCGCGATGATCTGCAAATCTCATGGGAGGCCGTGACCTATTATCGGGACCAGCATCCCGACGATTATCCCGTCATCCTCGTGGCTAACGCCACGCAGCAGAGGCTCTTCCTCATTGGCTCCAGCGTTCCGCTGGGAGCCTCCGGCAAACAATCCTTTGCCGTCAGCCTCAAACCCTACGGGCGAGAACGCGACGAGTTCTCGGGCTTCATGTTTGTCACCAGCCATGGCCGCTCAAAGGTCGGATTTGGCACAATGGGTGTCGCCAAACGACCCGCAAGGCCACCCAAGAAAAAGAAGGACGAAAAGGACGAAAAACAGCCTGAGTCCAGTCCTGACCAAGTCCCTACCAAGTCCCTACCAAGTTCGCAAGCTAAAACGTCAGAAAACAAACCTTAAAACGTAAAAGATCATGGGAAAAATCAAGCAAGGAATCCTCGGAGGATTCAAAGGTAAAGTGGGAACCGTCATCGGCTCCTCATGGAATGGCATCGCCTACATGCGTGGCCTTCCGCAATCCACAAAAGACCGTAAATCCGCTGCCCAATTGGTGCAGCGTGACTTCTTCAGGGAAGTCCAGGATCTCGTTGGACAGCTGAGCTACGAGCAACTGGTTTTCCTGTTCCCCAACTCAGCCAAGGGCATGTCCCGTCGTAACCTTCTGGTCAAGCAGCTGTCTGCCGACCCGCTTGTCGCCGAAGGCTCCAAGCATGCCGACCTGGCCGACATCACTTCATTGGGCAACGCCCCAACCGCTGACCTGCCTGATGTGTCCATCGTCGCTTCGCGCTCCGCTGTCACCATCTCATGGGATGCCGACAACGACTGGCGTAGCCAACACGCGGATGAGTACCCGACCATCTGTGTGTTCAACGTCACCCAGAAGAAGATCTTCCTGGTCCATTCCACAGTGACGGTCGGCGCATCCGGCTCTCAATCCTTCAGCCTTGAAAGCGATGCCTTTGGCATTGGCTCCAGCGAGTTCAACGGCTTCATGCTCAGCACAGGCAGCAAGATTCCGCTCGTAGGCTTCGGAACAATGGGTGTCGTCAATCGTCCCGCCCGTCAGCGTCGCAACCCTCGCACAGGCAAACAAAACTAATGTCTAACCCCTAAAAACAAGTAAAGCAATGGGAAAAATTAAACAAGGAATCCTCGGCGGATTCAAAGGTAAAGTCGGCACCGTCATCGGTGCCTCGTGGAACGGCATCGCCTACATGCGTGGGCTTGCCCAATCCGTAAAGAACCCGAAGACGGCTGCGCAGCTGCAGCAGCGCGCCTTCTTCAAGGACTTGCAGTCGCTCGTCTCGCAGCTCAGCGATGAGCAGCTCGCCTCGCTCTTCCCGACGGTCATGCGTGGCATGACCCGCCGCAACATGCTCACTCGTCAGC
>CADAPW010000115.1 GCA_902789915.1 uncultured Bacteroidia bacterium
TGCCTGAAGTCCCAAACGATGTCGACGGCATTGCCATGGTTGACGATGAAGCCTGCGTCTGCCGGCTCCAGCTGCCAAGCATACTCCACACCATTGGTTTTTTGCACGGAGTAGTGGTTGATGGTGTTGTCGAGATTGATCATGTCGTCGCCGACGATTTCGTCGCCCAAATCGATGTTATCGGTTAGGATAAGTTGCAAAGGGCTGACGACGTTGTCGGCACGGAATTGTAGCGAGGTGCCTCCATTGGCGATGTCGTTTGCTCCAGGCGTGTACACGGGGTGCAAGGCGTTGATGTCATCGAAAGAGCCGTCACCTTCAGTGGTCCATTCCACGCCACGATAATCGTATGCATAGTTGCAGTTGATGTGTACGCTTTCGCCCGTGCAACCTGTTATGGTTCCACCGGAATAGGCGATGGCGGTGTGTCCGGGCAAGATGTTGATCTCATCGACCCAAGCGCAGTCTTCGCCAAAATGCACCGAATGGTCTTTGATGTAGGACCATTTGAAGGTGTGTGTGCCTTGGGGCACGATGAACCGCTCTTCGCCCCAACGCTTGATGCCCGACCATTCGCCCATGTCTTCGTCGTCGATGTAAAAATGCAATTTGTCATAGTTGGATTCAGACGAAATCTTCCTATAGAAGATGATTTCGGTGGCTTGGGTCTCTTGGGTGATGGACATCGAGCTGGATTGGTTGTGGGTGATGGAGCCAGATCGGACGCTGTAATCTCCGCTATAGGCTTCCTCGTTTGTGACCGCCCAATCGGCGTCACCCGACATCTGCCAGTTGTGCGAGTTGAAATATTCCGGGTCTGAGCTTTCGTTGAAGCCGCCGTAGGGTAGGAGGGTGTCCAGGGTGGTTTGGCGGATGCCGTCGCTGACCTGGATGATGGTATTGAGCCAGGCCTCGTTGAATTGGCTTGAATGTCCATGCACTCTGAAGACCAAGTCATTGACACAGCCTTTTGCAAGGGCATCGAAGGTGCGCGAAGGCGAGTCGGATGACATAAAGGGGGCTAGCATCGCAAAATTAACAAGGTAGGGACCACTGTTGAAATGGCCTTCGTTGGCGATTTGCACATGGATGTCTGTGACGCCTTCGCGGACAAGCTGAAGAACCGATTGCTGGCTTGCATTCGTATAGGTGATTTTAGGCTTGACGACGAAGGAAGGTGCCGCGATGTTCTGCACGATGTCGAATGTCTTTTCGCCGCCCCCGTCGTTGATATGGAAGGTGAAGGTCACCTCAGTCATGTCGGGGATGTTGTCGGCTATGTTGAAACGGAAGGCATCGACAACGGTGACGGTTTGGTCTGCCGCAATGTTTTGGTGTTGATGTGTGCCTTGTGTAATCTCAATGTAAGGCGAGTTGCAGGACAGGGTCATCGTGGTGTTCGAGGCTGTGCTGCTGCCGTAGTTGTGGAGTTTGAGGCCGATGTGTGCGTTTTCACCGCAATGGAGCATGTCGAAATCATTCTCGATCAACAAACCGTCCCGTTCGATGGCCACGTATGGCCCGCTTCCAGGAATGATGGGCACCTCGTATTCGTAGCGGAAGTGGTTCTGCTTGGTGGCGGTGACTGTAAAGCTTTCGCCTACTGCCATCTGTGGCATGGTGAAAATGCAGGGCAGCCCGTCGCTTTGGGCCACGGCGATGATTTCGCCGTCTTTCGAAAGACAGATGATGGCACCGTCTTCTGCCGTCACAGCGAATTGGTTTTCGTTTGTCCTACAATAAAGGTTATGCGAGATGTCAATGGGCTGAGGCACCTCAGTGAAAAGGTTGAGATAGGCCTCGCCAATGTAGCCGAAAATGTTCATTTGTGACTGGTCGACAGCAGGCCACCAATTGGGCAGGAACACGTGGTAGGCGTAATAATGTTTTGCTTCCGACAGGAAGAAGGAGGGCCTGATGAATGGGGGAGGGGTGGTGGCACCAAATTCGGGCATGAAATTGGGCCAGATGCAGTCGAACATGCCCCAGGCGAGGATGTCGTTGAAATAGGAATGGGTGAGGGTGGCCGCGCCAATGCCGCCTATGCCCCCGCTGCCATCCTTGACGCAGAAGGCATCGATGATGCTCCTGTACGACGACTGGTCGAATCTTATGGTGCTGCAACTGATGGAGAATACAAATGTCGGCAGACCGTGGAGCATGGGTTCTATGAATTGGGATTTGAATTTCGGGTTCCACCAGGCATTGGCATTGGAGTGGTCGCGGTACATGGTCAGGAAAGCGCCGTCGTTGAGCGCATCATACAACAATATCGAGTCGTTCTTGGTCACCCAATCGTCCAGATAGGCGGGAGTCTCTTCAATATAATTCTGCCCATTTGGACCGAAATAGTCCACCACAACGGAGGCATTATAGCCCGTCGACCAATCGGTGGTGGGGATGGAACCCGAGTTGACCATGTAGAGGTTGGTCGGATGCTTGCCGACCTTGTCGCGAAGGAAACCATAGATGCTCTGTGTCCCGAGCAAGAACCATTTGTTGGCTTCGTGTCCCGTTGAGAAGATGGGACGGTCGTAATAGCTCGGATCGGTGGGCGGGTTGCTTTCATATTGTATGGTCTTCTCCACGAAGATGCGATATTCGTTAAAATCCCTTGCGGTGATGCGGCTGATGGCCAGGTCTGCAAGGCTGTCGCCGTTCATGTCGCAGTAGGGGTAGTCGGTGGGGTATCTTGTGGAGTTATAGGAAGAGTCGGCGACTGTGACATGGTAGAATGGCTTGATGCCTGCACTGTAGCACCAGCCACCAAAAAGAAGGACGGCCGCAGGTGGGACGGCCCAATTGTTATAGGCGTTGAGGATGTAGTTGCGGATGGTGTTGGGGTTGTTGCCGCCGCATTCCGATATGGTTGCTATTTTCGTTGAGATGCCTTGCTTCGTGCGGAAGGCTTTCAGCGTGTCGGCCCAAGCCAAAATGTTGTTGTTGTCGGGTGCGATGATGAGATATTCCCAGCCGTCTTCGTCACGCTCGCGTGCCTCCTTGATTAAGCCGTAGTAGTCAACCACGGGAATCATGTCGCTGTTGATGACGAGGTTGCGGAGGATGTGTTCCCAGTCGGGGCTGAGGTAACGGCTTTCACCGAATTGTCCGTTGCCGTCTTCGAAACGGATGTCGATGTCAATGTCATAGATCACCTCCAATGTTTTCCTTACAGGATTGTAACGGAAAGGCGTCACGCTGAGAATGACCACATCGAGCTTGCGTATCTGCGTGGGGGTCGATAGCACCGTGTTCTCCGTCGGGAAGTTGGCGTCCTTGTTGAATACGCTGGCCTCCCACCGCAGCTTGACGTCTTTGTCGTCCAAGTCGCATTGGGCGGGCATCGCCGGTAGCAGGTCGATGTCGGTCAGCACGGTGCTGGCGTTTTCTTTGACCTGGAGACTAACGGTGGCACCTTGTGGGATGGCGACATATCGGTTAACGACAGGCAAGTTGGGATGCCCCTCGGCGTTGGGGGCGAATTGCCCCTTCAGTATGATTTCCTGTCCTTTCACGTTCCCATTTTCAATGTTGGCGATGCCAAGCTCCTGGATGGAGTAGTGCAGTGAAAGCTGTGATGCAGTGCTGCTCTTCACACTGATACCTTGAGGGGCATCGGTGCGGAAACGATAGGTTTCTTGAGCGTTTACAATGCCTAAGGCAAGAAAAATGGTTAAAAATAATATTAGACGTTTCATAGCTGATATATGTTTTTGTTATTTGATGCTTACTTTTTGGCTCCAACAGCCGTTGTCATTGCATAGTCTGATGATGTATAGGCCGGGTGCGCAATGCTGCAGGTCGAAAGGAATGCTTTGGTCTTTTGCCAGGTTGCTGAAGGTTTTGATGGTCATCCGAGCACCTAACATGTTATACACTTCGACTGTCGACTTGCCTTGCAGGTCTTGGCCTATAATGAGGTCGACCCTGCCATCGGTCGGGTTGGGGTAGAGGGTGAAAATTGAGGTAGCCTCGAATCTGTTTTCGTCCTCGTCACTTTCAATGACACCCTGAGGACCACTGTTCGGGATGACGGGAATTTCAAACTCGTAACGGAAATGGTTTTGCTTGGTGGCTGTAATGGTAAAATGGTCGCCTTCTTCCAATTGAGGCATAGTGAAGGAGTGGGGCTGCCCACTACTTCTGATGACACCTATAATTTCCCCGTCTCTCGACAAACAAACTATGGCACCTTCTTCTGCCGTTACCGTGTATTCATTTACTTCCGCCATGCAATATGGTTTATGCTCGATTTGTATGGGTTGTGGCACCTCGGTGAAAAGGTTGAGATAGGTCTCCCCCGTGTAGCCGAAAAGGTTCATGGTGGAAAAGTCGACATCAGGCCACCAGTTGGGCAAGAAGACGTGATAGGCGAAATAATGTTTTGCCTCTGATAGCACGTAGGAAGGCCTGACGAATTCAGGTGGCGTGTCGCTACCCATGTCGGGAAGGAAATCGGGCCAGATGCAATCGTAAATTCCCCAAGTAAGTATGTCGTTGAAATAGGAATGGGTGATGGTGGTTGCACCAATGCCACCCACGGCACCACTGTTTTCTTTGATGCAGAAGGCATCGATGAGACATCGTTTCCAATTGTCAAAAAGCAAGGTGTTGCAACTAATGGAGAGGACGAAGGTGGGAGGACCGTATATATCAGTTTCGAGGTGATGGCATGAAAATTGCGGAAACCACCATTGATCTATGTTGGAGTGGCCACGATATAAGGTCAAAAATGACCCTTCATTGAGCGCGTTACACAACGGCGTCGCGTCACGCATGTCTCTCCAATCATGCAGTTCGCCGATGGACTGGGGGATGTAATTCTGCCCATTGGGGCCAAAATAGTCCATTAGAACGGAGGTGTTGTAGCCCGTTGACCAAATGGAATCGGGAATGGGGCCCGATTGGACCATGTAAAGGTCGGTGGGATGCTTGCCGAGTTTGTCGCGATAGAAACCATTGATGCTCTGTGAGCTGATCATGAACCATTTGTTGTCCTCATGACCTGATGAGATGATGGGGCGGTCATAGTAGGCGGCATCAGTGGGAGGGTCGCTTTCATATCGGATGGTCTTCTCAACAAAGATACGGTATTCGTCCAAGTCTCTCGCGGTCACCCTGCTGATGGTGATGTCTGCTATGCTGTCGTAGTTCATGTCACAATAGGGGTAATCGGTGGGATAAGAGTGCGCTTGATAGGGAGGGTCTGGGATTGTGGTCTGATAGCATGGCCCGATGCTGATATTCAAGTCGTAGTAGCCCGCAAAAATAAGGACAGCGGCTGGCGGAATCGCCCAATTGTTGTAAGCACTTCGGATGTAGTTGCCGATGTTGTAATAGTTATTCCCTCCACATTCCGATACGGTGGCCACTTTCGTCGAGATGCCTTGCTTGGTGCGGAAGGCTTTCAGCGTGTCGGCCCAGGCTAAGATGTTGGGGTCGTCAGGAGCGATGATGAGGTATTCCCAACCGTCTTCATCACGATCGCGAACTTCTTTGACTAAACTGTAGTAGTCTACCGAAGGAACCATGTCTTTGTTGATAACGAGATTGCGGAGTATGTGCGTCCAGTCTGGGTTGAAATATCGGCTTTCCCCGAATTGCCCGTTGCCGCCTTCGAAACGTAGGTCAATGTCAATGTCGTAAATCACTTCCAAGGTCTTTCTCACAGGATTGTAACGGAATGGTGTCACGCTGAGCAGTACCACATCGAGGCTGCGGATTTGTTTGGGTGCCGAAAGCACGATGTTCTCCGTTGGGAAATGAGTGTCTTTGCCGAATATGTCGGCATCCCAGCGCAACTGAATGTCGCCTTCGACCAAGTCGGTGCGAGCGGGCATCGCTGGAAGCAGGTCGATGTCGGTCAGCACGGTGCTGGCATTTTCCTTCACTTGAAGGCTGACGGTGGCACCTCGTGGAATGGCGACATAGCGATTTACGACGGGCAGGTTGGGACGGCCTTCAGCATTGGGTGCAAACTGTCCCTTCAATATGACCTCTTGTCCTTTCACCTCGCCATTGACAATGTCGGCAATGCCAAGCTCTTGGATGGAGTAATGCAGTGACAGATGCGTTGCAGTGCTGCTTGTCACACTGAGACCTTGAGGCGCATCGGTGCGGAAACGGTAGGTGTCTTGAGCCTTCAGCAAAGCGAAGGTGAATAATAGGCTGAGTAGCAATACGAAGCGTTTCATAGTGATGATGAGTTTTTTCCAAGGCTACAAAAATAAATAAAAGAAAAAATCCGCCAAACATTTTCGGCGGATTTTTTCAAAATAATGTAAATTGCGATTAATCTAATCGTCATTTACTTTTTTTAATCCTTGGCCAAGAACGGATACCCGTAAGCTGCAGCAGGAACAAACGTGTTCTTGATGGCGCGTGGGCTGGTCCAGCGGATGAGGTTCCAAAGGCCACCAGCCTTATCGTTGGTGCCGCTGGCGCGGGCGCCACCGAAGGGCTGCATGCCAACCACGGCTCCCGTGGGCTTGTCGTTCACGTAGTAGTTGCCTGCCGCGTGGCGCAGCTTGTCGTTGGCAATCTTCTGGGCTTTCATGCAGTTGCCGAAGAAGGCACCGGTGAGGGCGTAAGGCGAGCTTTGGTCGCACACGTCCAGCATCTCCTCGAACTTGTTGTCGTCGTAGACGTAGATGGTGATGATGGGTCCGAAGATCTCTTGAACCATGCTCTCGTAATCCGGGACCTTGGCGAGGATGACGGTAGGCTCCACGAAGTAACCGACGCTCTTGTCGCAGTTGCCGCCGAAGACGATTTCAGCGTCCTTGCTGGCTTTGGCGCGGTCGATGTAACCCTTGCAGTTGTCGAACGAAGCCTCGTCGATGACGGCGTTCACATAGTTGGTGAAGTCTTTCACGTCACCCATCTTGATGGTGCTCATCATGTCGCCCACGCGGTTCTTCACGTCGTTCCACATCGAAGCGGGGATGTAGGCACGCGAGGCAGCGGAGCACTTCTGACCTTGGTATTCGAAGGCGCCACGCACGATGGCCACGGCCACCTCTTGCGGGTCGGCGCTGTTGTGGACGAAGATGAAGTCCTTGCCGCCGGTCTCACCC
>CADAPW010000116.1 GCA_902789915.1 uncultured Bacteroidia bacterium
GCTAAGCATACCAATTACGGTGCTTTTATTGTGCAAAAATAGCAACAAATTATCTTATTCACCAATTTTGCCGAGATAAATGCCCAAAATATTGTATTTTTGCAATCATTAAAATGTCAAAAATATGAGTGCGGCAGAACAAGCGATCAATTACGACTTGGCTATTGATATCATCAATCTGATGAAAATGATAGCGAGTGATGAGAAAGATAAAACCTCGAACGAAGCCGAGCGCAAGGCTTTGGATGAAAAGATTGATATGTATTGCTACGAAGAAGATGTTCTGAATAGTAAAGTGGACGAGGCGGCTTGTTTGTCAATCTATGACAAAGTCTTCAACATGTATTCCCCCATTATCAAGAAAACCTATGCAAATTGAGGAGGTCCTGAAAATTTTCGAAGAAAAGAAGAGCGACTATCTTCGAAATCTCGCCTCTGAAGAACAGCCTATCGGAATACTTTTGGGTGGACAAGGTGCTGTTGGCAAAGGTCAGTTGAATCATTGGGCGAAAAATCTATATCCCAATAATCAATTTCTCATTGTCAATGGTGACCTATACAGAAACAGGCATCCAAACTTCAAGGAACTCAAAAAAGACATCTGGAATTATTCAAAAGAGACACAAATTTTTTCCAATGTTTTTACAGAACGATTAATAGAAGAAGCGACAAGTCATCGGTTTAGTTTTGTGGTGGAAGGCACAATGCGTTCTCCCAATGTGCCTATTCGCACTGCTGAAAGGCTACGTTCAAACACTTACAAAACGGCTGCATTTGCCATTGCCGCCTGCAAAGAATTCTCCTTGCTTAACGCTTTTATCCGTTATTACAGGGAAGTGCAAACCAAAGGCTTCGGAAGAATGATAGACTTTGACTCACACAATGCAGCAGTTGAGGGATTACCGAAATCGTTGGACACGCTCTATTATGAAAAGTCGGTAGATCGAATTTGCATTTTCGACTGCTTCGCCAAAAATCTAATAATGGACTATCGCCTCACAAAAGGGGAATGGGATTGCCATAATCTGCCATCTGATATAGTCACAACCACCCGCAAAGAGCAAAAGAAAGACCAAGAGTCTATAGAAAGCTTACTTGACCAAAGCGAAAAGATTTTGAACAACCTAGAGGATAGCAGAATTAAGACGCAAATGCAAGAAGCATATAAGAGATTGAGAACCATATAACATATCCAAATTATGCAATTCAAAGACGTCATCGGCCAATCCGCCATCAAACAAAGGCTTATCCAGAGTGTGAGGGAAAACCATGTCTCACACGCCCAACTCTTTTTGGGTCCTTCCGGAAGCGGCAAGCTGCCTTTGGCCTTGGCCTACGCACAATATATCCTTTGCCCGAACCGCACCGAGACCGACAGCTGTGGCGTTTGTCCCACCTGCCAAAAAATACAAAAGCTGGTGCATCCTGACCTGCATTTTGTCGTGCCGACCAACACCACCAAAAGCGTCAAGAGCAACCCGGAATCGGACCTCTTCATGGAAGAATGGCGTGAGTTTGCCCTGAAAAACGACGGCTATTTTAACGACACTGACTGGTATGCCTTCCTCGACATAGAGAACAAGCAAGGTTATATGTCGGTGCGCGACGCGGCCTCGCTGCTGCGCAAGCTCAACATGAAATCCTACGAGGGCGAGTACAAAATCGCCATCATCTGGATGGCGGAGAAAATGCGCGTCGAGACGGCCAACAAACTGCTGAAACTCCTTGAGGAGCCGCCCGAGAAGACCGTATTCCTGCTCATTGCCGAAGATGCCGAGGAACTGTTGGCCACCATCAAGTCGAGGACGGCATTGGTGAAAATTCCTGCCATCGACTTAGGTTCCATCGAGTCGGCACTGATAGACCGCCTCGGTTGCAACCCGCAACAAGCCCATGACGCAGCGATGATTTCGGAAGGCAACTGGCTCACCGCCTGCCACTCGGTGCAGGATTCGGAAGAGCACAAGTTCTTTTTCACCACCTTCCAGCAATGGATGCGCTTGTGTTTCCGTTCGGCCTATCCCGAATTGATTGACTTCTCAGCCAACATCAAGACGCTGGGACGTGAAAGACAAAAAGAGCTATTGGACTACGGCCTGCGCATTTTCCGTAACTCGCTGTTGTTCAATAACAACCTTGCTGAAATCGTCATGCTGCCAGACGACGAGAAGACCTTCAACTCGAAGTTTGCGCCTTTCGTCAATCCTGCCAACCTGGCACAGATTGCCGAACTCTTTGAGGAAGCCATACGACAAATCGAGCGCAACGGCAATGCGCAAATCATCTTCACTGATGTGAGTTTCAAGATGGTGGGATTGCTTAAGAAGAAATAGGTTTTAAGGCTTTTGAAGCCATGTCATCCCTACGTCGGATGGTGCGATGGCATGGGATCTATGGCTTCAAAAGCTGTCCAATAAGGTCATTGCTACTTTGAACCGCCTCCTATAGATTGACTTCGTCGAATGCAGAGCATTTCCTCCCCAACGCACTTGCCTACGCAGGAATGACATAGGAGGCTATCTATCACGAACAAAAGTACTATTTGATTTCCTCCAGATAGCCCATATCACCTCTGATGGGATTCCCGGCTTCAAAGTAACGCACATCGTGCAACACCTTATCAAAGACATAGTTCTGAATGAGCACGAAGTCCTTGCCGCCGTCAATAAGGGCATACATGCGGTCGTGGTCCACGTCGCCATAGTCGCCACCCATGTCGGTGACGCCATTCAATACCAACTTCCTGAAAGTCTTCATGTCCTGCGTGCTGCCATCTTTGCTTGTCAGCACCACATTATGCACGAAAGGCGAGCTGGTGATGGAATCCATACGTTCCTGCTCCATGGTGTTGGTGAACAAAGCCTCGAAGCGGAGGTCACTGAACGACGACAGGAAATTGATGACCTTCAACGTGTCGTATGGCAAATCCTTGTTGTCGCAAAGGCGTGTCAGCTTGTACTGGTGTCTTCCGATGTTGTCGATGCGGAAACTTCCCTCGGGGTCTTCATTGAAGTCAATCTCAACGGACTGGATGTCAGCCAACTTTTCATGGAAGATGGTATGGTCGCGCCAGTCGTCGGGGTTGGCGGTGAAACGCGTCGAGATGAAGCCTCTGAAGCTGGGGATGTAGACGATATAAGCCTTGTCAGCGCCTTCCTTCAACATGAAGGTACCGCTGTTGTCCATGGTGGCATCACCCACATAAAAGACCTTAGTGCGCTTTTCGTGATAGAACAGTTTTATCTTGTCGAACAGGTTGATGCGCGGCACCATCTGGTAGATTTCCACCTTGGTGCTCTGCGATGCCAACTGCTTCACGATGTTGTCGTGGCTGGCCACCGACACGGGCATCTTGATGCGAATCTTGTACAATGTAGTCAGCAGATAGTTCACCTGCTTGGGGTGTGCCTTATAAATGGCATTGAGCGTCCAACCCTCCTCCTGACGCTCCAGCAGAGACTCGTTTTCCCTACGGTCGGCGAGATAAATCTTCGTTACCGAGGCGGTGTCCCACACCTGGAAATCCGAGGCCTCGCCTTGCAAGGTGGAGAGGTAACGGTTGTTCCAAATCAAAACGCCGGCGATGACGACCAACAAGGCCGCTATAATAATGGTGATGCGGTTATTCTTTTTCATTGCGGATTATTTTTTGCTATATTTCTTTTTACGGATGAACGCCATGACAAAGCCCAAGCCAATGATGAGCACAATGGGTATCAAAGTGTTGATAACCTGCCATTTGGTTCTCTCCTGGTTGATTTTAGTCATATCCAACAGACGAACTTTCAGCTCACGCGAACGGATATCGATCAGGCCCTCACCGTCCACCAGATAGCTGATGGCATTTTCGATGAACTCCTTGTTGGCGTATGTGTTTTGCGTGTATTGGTCGAAGCCCAAAGGCAGCGGCTTACGCGTCCTAATGTCGATTTGGTTGCGGATGATGTCGCCATCAGCCACCACAATCATGGCAGTGGGCTTGCTTTCTTCCATGAAATCGGTGGCTTGGTCGTCGACGATTTCTTGCGGGATGCGGTTGGCATACAGCGAGGGGAAACTTCCTTTCAGCAGGTAGGCCACATCCTTGCCCTTCGAGTTGAACATGCGCTTGTCTGGTGCCTGCCGCAGCATCGCCAAGGATATGAACACTGGCGCACCCGATACCTTGGTATAATCTGAAGTCTTGAGCAGCGGAATTTGTTCGATGCCTCCAGCCGATGTGGTGGCATCCACCGAGCTGACAAAGTCGGCCTTGATGGCATTCATGTGCCGCACCATGGGATGATCCGATGCCGCCTGCAACAAGGGGAAATAGTACCAACGGAAAAACTCCAACTGTGCTTGTCCCGCCACCTGTCCCGTGCGGATGGGCAAGGCTGCACAAGTCAAATCGAGAAGCAGGTCGCGGTTGAGGCGCACACCATATTTGAACAGCATGTCGTCAAGGTTAAGGTCTTGTTCCATGCCAATGGTCGACTCTTGGCTTTGCAAGCTGTCCATGGTGGCATAGACGGGTTCCACAAGCCACAGCACCTTACCGCCGTGCATGATGTATTGGTCGATGAGAAACTTGTCGCGCTCGTCGAAAGGCTGCGTCGGTTTGGCAATGATGATAGCGTCGTATCTCGGGAAAGCCTTCACGTCGCGATCCTCATGCTGGGTGCGGTCTATCAAAGCATCTATCTTTCCGCCAATGGTCACGGAGTCCACGTTGTAGTTCTGCCCAAAGGTCTGCACGATGTCATACACATCCTTCACCTCCAGCTCGCCGTGTCCTTGCACAAAAGCGATAGTGGGTTTCTGCAAGCGTGTCACCTTCTTCACGGCATCAATAAGGCGGAACTCCAGGTTCTGCATCGAGGCGTTCAAGGCTTCTTCCGATGACTGTCCTAACTGATTCTCAAGCAAGTCGATAGGGATTTCGGTTTTGTTGCGGTAGCTCACCAAAGCGCCTGGCCAAATCACCATCTGCTTCGAGGAGCCGTCGCTGTTTTTCACCACCATATCCGTCGGATTCAAACCCGCTTGATAGAGTTGCTTGTAGATGTCGTTACGTTCATTGGCATCTGCGCTCTCTGAAGGGTTAATAAACTCGTAATCAACATATTTCGTATAGGCACGAAACTCATCCAGCATCTCCTTGGTCTCGCGGCGCAGTTTCTTGAAGCCTGCCGGGAAGTCGCCTTCGAGATACACCTTAAAATAGACATAGTCGTTGAGGTTTCCAAGGATTTCCTTCGTCGTAGGCGACAAAGTATAACGTTTCTCGCTCGTCAAGTCAAAACGGGTAAACACGAACGAGCCAATCACATTGAGCACCAGCACAATAAGCACCGTGATAAGGAAAGAAACTATCTGATTCTTTTTCAAACTCTTACGCTTATTTTCCATCTCTCACCTCCTTACCATTTGCGGCTTGCCAAAACCAATTTTGTCGCACTGAGAAACAGCGCAATCACACTCAAGAAATACAACACGTCGCGCGTGTCGACCACACCACGGCTCAGCGAGCTGTAGTGCGCATTCATGCCCAATTGCTGGATGAACAAATCCACCCGACCGAATAACGAAAGCGAATAAATGAACTCGAAGCCTATCAGCAGGAATCCACAGAGGAACACCGAGATGATGAAAGCCAATATCTGATTGTTTGTCAACGAGCTACAGAACACGCCGATGCTCACGAAACTCGCACTCAACAGAAACAAACCGATGTAGGATCCCCAGATGCCGCCGCTGTCAAGATTACCTTTGGGCAGTCCCAGTTGATAAACCGAAAAATAATAGACGAAAGTGGGAATCAAGGCCAGCAACACGAGAGCCACGCCTGCCAGGAACTTGGCCCAAATAATCTGCCAGTCCGACAAAGGCTTGGTGACCAGCATCTCAATGGTGCCAGTGCGGTTTTCCTCGGCGAAGCTACGCATCGTCACCGCCGGCACAAGGAAAAGGAACACCCAAGGAGCCAGGATGAAAAGGCTGTCCAAGTTGGCATAACCATAGTTCAGCACGTTGAAATCGCTTTGGAAGACCCAAAGGAAAAGGCCTGTGATGAGGAGGAAAACCACAATCACCATGATGCCTATCAGCGAACTAAGGAAATTGCTGATTTCTTTCTTAAACAAAGCATACATTCGCAAAACTTTTTGGCTTGCAAAAATACAAGTTTTTTCCTATTTTTGCACTTTCATTTGCAAAACCATCCCAATTACAAGGATACAAATTTTAAAAAACTATGTATCAAATTTTTAAAGACCAACTTGACAAATCAAAACTGATTCTGACAGGGGTAAAAAGAAACCACCGCTTAGGTCGCGAGGCCGGCGTTGAGGAAAGCGTGATACAGAAACTGGAAGAAGACTGCAAGCGCCTGGAGGCCCTTTCTGCCGAAATGGACAAGATGCATGAGGAACTTCGCAAGAAAACCGAAGAAGCCCATGCCGCCTTGAACACCTTGAAAGACAGGACCCAAACCGTAAAAAAAGCCATCAAAAACAAGTATGACCAGACTTGGTGGACCAAGTTCGGCATCTCCGACAGGAGATAACATCCATTACATTTTGAAAACCAAAGGAACCGCTTCATCAGAGGCGGTTTTTTTTTGTGCGTATGACGACTTTCTGCTCCCCTTTCAATGTGGTGGCAAAGAGATAGGTTTCATCTCCATCGCCGATTTTCAAGGTTTTTCGCAATTCGGCCACCGAAAGCGGAAAATTGCGCACTGCAATGCTGGCCCTGTCAACATCCTGAAGCAAAGCCTGCTTCACCTTTTTATTATAAGGTGCCCAGCCCTCCACCTCAAAGATACGGCCTGGAAAACTGGAAACCAATTGTTCGGAAGTATATAAATTGCTGTTTTTATGCAACTTGAAAACATTATAACGATCGGTGAGCAGCCTAAAGCAACCTGCTTTCATCACGGCGGGATTAGGCTCATAGAGATAGTTTGACACACCCTCGGCAAGCCTACTCGGACAATTTCTCTCCTCTTCCATCGTGAAACGCAACTCAGGTTGTTGTGTCAGCAAGTTGACGCACACGAATTTTGGCTCGCCTTGAAAGC